>DYHC01000263.1:1881-3817 GCA_020724325.1 Melioribacter roseus | reverse complement strand
GAGAAGCAGACTGAATTGAAGTGGAAGCATTCCCGAGAGTTCGAATATAAGGGTGAGATGTATGATATTGTGGATAGTTATATCGTCGGCGATACAACTTATTACCACCTTTGGTGGGACCATGAGGAAACAAAGCTAAACAGGCAACTCAACGATTTAGTATCGAATTTGTTCGGGAATAGTCCGAGAAATCAGGAAGCCGAGAAGAATCTTTCTTCTTTTTACCATTCGCTTTATTTTAACGCCATTAATTTTAAAATTTCAATTTTCCCGCAAGGGATAAGTTTATATTTATTTTACCAAAATTTCTATAAATCTATATATACCATTCCACCCGACCCGCCACCTGAAAATTGTTAGGCATAAGCTTGCTATTTTGAATATCTCTTACCAATTAGGAGATAGGTTTGTATTATTTGTGCGGAGATAAATTAAAATGTTTAGCTGAAAATTGTTAAGCATAAGCTTGCTATTTTGAATATCTCTTATCAATTAAGAGATGATTTTGTATTACTTGTTAGAAAATAAATTATAATATGTTTAACTGAAAATTAAAAAACAATGAAAAAATTAATAATGCTGTGGTTACTATTTGGAGTGGCGAACCTTGCTCGTTCCCAAACAATAACCGTGAAAGACGGCGAAACAAAAATTCCAATTGATTTGGTGACTATAATGAGTGCAGACCCTCGTGCATATGTAGTGACAAATGCAGAGGGTCTGGCGGATATATCTGGATTTGCGGGTGCCAAGAGAATTGAAATTCGCAGATTGGGATATAAATCAATTCTTAGCAGCTATGCTGAGTTAGAGAAGTTGAATTTCGAAATTCAACTCGTTGCCACTTCGACTCAATTCGATGAAATTGTGGTATCGGCAACTCGCTGGGAACAGATTTCAAAGAATATACCTTCAAAAATCTCCATTATTTCATCGAGGGAAGCCGCAAAGTTCAATCCGCAAACGGCGGCAGATTTACTGGGTTCGTCTGGTGAAGTGTTTATCCAGAAGAGCCAACAAGGTGGCGGAAGTCCGATGATTAGGGGGTTTTCTACTAATAGGCTGTTATATACGATTGACGGGGTCAGAATGAATTCGGCGATTTTCCGTGCGGGGAATATCCAAAACGTAATATCTTTGGACCCGTTTGCAATCGAAAATACTGAGGTATTTTTTGGCCCGGGTTCAATCATCTACGGTAGTGATGCTATCGGGGGAGTAATGAGTTTCCGTACCCTGACGCCTCAATTTTCACTGACAGATAAGCCTCTTCTTACGGGTAATGCCGTTAGTCGCTATTCCTCGGCTAACGATGAGAAGACGAATCATTTCCATATAAAAATAGGTTGGAAGAATTGGGCTTCTGTTACAAGTTTTTCGCATAATGATTATGGAGATTTAATTATGGGCAAATACGGTCCTGATGAGTATTTGAGAACTTTCTTCATTCAACGTACGGACAGTATTGACAGGGTAGTGGAGAATTATAATCCGAGAGTTCAAAATCCGACGGGCTATACCCAAATGAATCTGATGCAAAAAATACGCTATCAGCCAAATTCGGATTGGAGCTTTGATTATGCTTTTCATTATTCGGAAACCTCAGAATATTCGCGTTATGACCGCTTGATAGAAGTACTGCCGAGCGGGCTTCCTCGTTCTGCGGTATTGAATTATGGTCCGCAAATATGGATGATGAACAACTTGTCGGTATCGCACAATTCTAACAATATGGCTTATGATATGATGACTTTGAGGCTTGCTCAACAATATTTCGAGGAAAGTAGGATTGACCGAAATTTTTCGGGTGGGCAGCGTTTTCGTTTGCGTACAAATCTGGAAGAAGTGCAAGCCTATTCGATTAATGCGGACTTTATGAAGTCCTTAGATAAGCATATGTTTTACTATGGTGCTGAATACGTATTAAATGATGTAA
>DYHC01000263.1:0-1871 GCA_020724325.1 Melioribacter roseus | reverse complement strand
CAAAGACTTACTATAAACAATCAATGGGTGTTAAAGAAAATTTCTGAAGACTAAGAAAATCAGATCTCTGGCTATATTGGTTTAACTGTAGCAGAATTTAACGAATTAGTCAAGGTAACGTATTAAATGATGTAAAATCAAAGGGTTCTGCCAAAGATATCAGGAACGGTAATCCGATTGCTGTGCCCGATAGATATCCGAATTCGGATTGGAGCAGTTATGCGGCTTATTTGAATTATCAGTATTTTGCATCAAATGAATTCCTCGTCCAAGTCGGCGCCAGATTCAACGCATTCAATATCGAATCGGATTTTACTCGACATCTGACTTTCTATCCTTTTGATTTTACAAACTCAAGCGTTAGTAATTCGGCAATAACCGGCAGCTTAGGAATTGTTTACTCGCCCGATGAAACGTGGAAAATCAGTTTGAACGGAAGCACGGGATTCAGGGCGCCGAACGTAGATGATATCGGGAAAATATTCGACTTTGCCTCAGGCGAGGTTGTTGTGCCAAATACATCATTGAACGCTGAATACGCCTATAACGGGGAATTAAACATAATGAAGAAGTTTGGTGACTTTGCAATGTTCGATGTGGCAGGATTCTATATATATCTTGACAATGCAATGGTACGCAGACCCTTTCAGGTGAACGGGCAAGACAGCATAATGTACGGTGGTCAAATGAGCCGGGTATATGCAATTCAGAATGCGGCTTATGGAACCGTTTACGGGTTTAATGCGGGGGTTGAACTAAATCTGTCGTCCGGATTCACTTTGTCTTCCCGTTATAATTATCAATTAGGTGAGGAAGAAATGGATAACGGTGACATGAGCCGTTCAAGGCATGCCGCTCCAGCTTTTGGCATTACTCGCTTGACATATCAGAAAGGCAAGTTGTTTGCACAGTTCTATGCAATGTACAGTGCCGAGGTAAGTCATGAAAACCTCAATGTTGAAGAGCGGGGCAAACCGGTTATTTATGCAAAAGATGCTGATGGAAAACCATATTCTCCGGGATGGTACACGTTGAATTTTAAGGCGATGTACAAGTTAAATCAGATCCTTAGCGTAAGTGCCGGAGTCGAGAACTTAACAGACAGACGCTATCGTCCATACAGTTCCGGAATAGTTGCGCCCGGACGGAATTTTATTCTGTCCTTGAGAGCTAACTTCTAATATAATATCCCACCGTTTGGTCTTGACCCGACGGTGGGGTTTTAAATTCTTAAATTTTGAATAATCAACCCGCTGAATTAAAAAATATATTTAATCATAAATAATATCAGGGTGCATATTTATCAGCACTATTTAATTTTCTTGATTGAAATTATTTTGTATATTTGATTTTGACACTTAACAAATTGTTATACCAAATTTATAGCTGCATTATACTGAGTTTACATAAACTGAGTTCGAAAGTCGCTTCCTTAAACATCTATTTGTTTGTTATTGCAATATTCACAATATCGATTGCAGAAGCTGCGGCGTAGTATAAGCGAAATATTGACACAATGGCGAAAACCCTTCCGTAAATGTTGAAATTGACTTTACAAACCAACTACATAGCAGAACTGTCAAGGTCAATATTTCAAGCAATGTTGGGCTTAGCAACAAGCTCAAGCAGAAAAAGTATTCCGACCCTCATCCGTTTCCGTTGAAGACAATTATTTATCGCAGAATACAATAATCATTCATCTCAATCCCGCCACGGATTACATTTACATCAATTTTGCTGATGTCACTAACTTGAAGGGCGACCGTTCCCCCACTTTTAAGAGGGGGTTAGGGGGTGTTCGGATTTACAATACGCTGGGGCAATTATATTTTGATTACGGCGCCGGATTTCTTTAAGAACTCAACGGTTGT
>DYHC01000262.1 GCA_020724325.1 Melioribacter roseus | reverse complement strand
AAAAGTAAAAGAAAATTGTTTCGGAACGATGATTGATTTTTCTTAAGCTTAATAAAGGAATTATTAATAATATTCCGTAGAAAAAATTATTTTTAATTCCGGTAAAAACATACTCCAATCCTCTGTTAAAATGCTCCAAATTAAATCCTGTCTTTGCATAAAAAGTATTGGGCAGCAGAAACCCGTAATAAAAATATCTGAATGCAAGATAAGCTGCGGTTGGTACAGCATACATCAGAACTTCTCTAAGATAAATTTTTGCTGCTGGTGTGATCCATATTCCATCTACCCTGAAAAACTTTTTATAATTGATAATAATACTGTGGCACATAATCAGTAAGAAGATTAAAATTCCTTCGGGACGCAGCAAAGAATTTAGAACCGATGCAATCACAAATGTTATATCCGGTTTGCAGCCCGTTCTAAAGATGTAACGATAGAAGGATAAACATGTAAGGAAAGTAAAAAGCGCGGATTCCATTCCGCTTATTCCCCAATATAAAAATGGAGAAGCAAAGGAAATAAGGAATGATGGAACTAATGAAATCAAATTGCATAATATATAATCGAAATTATTACTTAATAAATATTTGGTTGTAATAATTTTTTTTGTAAAAAAATAAGCAAGAATTATAAGAGCGGTTCCAGATAATTGTGAAAGCAGTTGTGTTATTAAAGGGAGATCGGTTTCAACAGAAAATATTTTACCAGTGACTCCAATAAGTGAAATCAATAAAACCCACAAGAAATTTGTATATCCTTCTACCTTGTATCCAGGGTTAAACACTAATCCATTTCCATTTATAAAATTTTCTACATATCGCAAGGTTATGAATGCATCATCCTGAATAAAATTAATTTGATTCATCCTGAAAATTGCCCAAGCAGATAAAGCCGCAAGTAATATGAAGGGTAATATTTTTATCGTTTTAATTAGCATCTGTTATGAATTTCATTCCAAGTAATGTAAATTTTGCCACTTAATAATCCAAAATATTTTTTTTGAAATCATATACGCAACATATTAAAGAAACATTCAAACTCGCCTTCCCTATTTCAATTGGACAGTTAGGACACATCACAATGGGAGTTGTTGACAGCCTGATGGTTGGTAAAATTGGTTCGGCATCACTTGCAGCATCATCTCTTGTAAACGGGCTTTTCTTTTTAATTCTGGTTCTCGGTTTCGGAATGACTTTCGCGCTCTCGCCATTAATCGCAATTTCTAAAGGTGAAAAAAATTTTGCTCAATGCGGAGTTATCTTAAACCATGGCTTGTTTGTTAATTTGATATTCGCAATTATACTGATGGTTCTTGTTCATCTAACAAGCTTTCTTATTCCATTCTTAAATCAGCCGGCAGATGTTACTAAATTAGCAGTCTCATATATCCAGATTCTTTCCACATCAATAATTCCGTTCATTCTGTTTGCTTGTTACAGACAATTTTTGGAAGGATTATCAATTCCAAATCCGCCAATGATAATTGCAATACTCGCAAACCTGCTTAATGCTTTTTTGAACTGGATATTTATTTACGGGAATTTCGGATTTTCGCCAATGGGACTTGACGGAGCCGGTTATGCTACATCTATTACACGCTGGATTATGATGATTGTTCTTATACTTTATGTTATAAAAAGCAACAAACTAAAAGTCTATAATCCGCTGCTTAGTTTTAGGAATCTAAGCGATAAGTTGATCAGGAAAATTGTAAGCATTGGACTACCAAGCGGTTTACAATATTTTCTTGAAGTTGCGGCTTTCTCGTTTGCAACTATTATGGTTGGATGGTTAGGAAAGGTTCCGCTTGCGGCTAATCAGATCGCTCTAAATTTAGCTTCAATTTCTTACATGGTTATTCTCGGAATTTCATTTGCAGGAACTGTTAGAGTAGGAGAAGAATTCGGTGCAAAAAATATTCATGGCGTAAGACGAGCCGGATTCTCTGCTATCGGTTTAGCTGTTGTTATAATGTTTACATCCGGGTTAATTTTTATCTTGTTCAGAAATTATATACCGCTTTTTTATATTCGGGAAATTGATGTTGTTGAAAATGCTTCCAGACTTTTAATTGTTGCAGCAATGTTTCAAATTTCAGACGGATTACAAGCAACCGGAATCGGCGTACTTCGCGGTCTAACAGATGTAAAGGTCCCTTTGTTTTTTAGCTTCGGGTCCTATTGGTTATTTGGAATCCCTACCGGATATTTATTTGGAATAGTTCTTAATTACGGAGCTGTTGGTGTTTGGATCGGATCTTTTGTTGGTCTTTCCGGTTTAGGTTTCTTTCTGCTTTTCAGATTTAATTATAAAACAAAGCTGAAGAATAATATTACTTTTTAATTTCTAAACAGATATTTTTGCCTCCAAATTAGAAGAGAAAATAAAATAATATGGGACGATTTGCTCCAATCTTTATAATTATTGCTGCAAGTTTATGGGGCATTGATGGAATAGTATTACGACCTTCGCTTTATAATCTTCCTGTACCACTTGTAGTCTTAATTGAAAGTTCTATAGTAGCTATATTACTTACTCCACTATTTTTCAAAGAGCTTCCAAAAATTAGATCGCTTGCTAATCAAGACTTGCTTTCCTTCTTTTTAGTAGCTTTACTTGGCGGTGCAATTGGAACAATGTCTATAACAAAAGCTCTTTTTTACGTTAACTTTGTAAATCTCTCCGTTGTAATTTTAATTCAAAAGCTTCAGCCGGTATTTGCACTAATTTTAGCTTCGATTCTATTAAAAGAAAAACCGCCAAAAGAATTTTTTATTTGGGCGGGTTTAGCAATAATTGGCGCATACTTAATGACGTTTGGATTATCTTTCCCAAATCTAAGCACAGGAGAAAAGACAGTAATTGCAGCCGGGTTATCTTTAATTGCAGCATTTAGTTTTGGTTCGTCAACCGTATTAAGTAAACGTGCTTTAAGAAATGTTGGTTTTGAATTGGGAACCTACTTAAGCTTTTTGTTCTCTTCATTCATTATGCTTATTACTGCTTTAATATTTAGTTCTATCTCCAAAATTTCTTCTGTAACGGACACACAATGGTTGATTTTTTTCCTTATCGCTATTACAACCGGCGGTGCTGCAATATTTTTATATTATTACGGTTTGAAAAAAGTGACTGCCTCGGTAGCTACAATTTGCGAACTTGCTTTTCCGCTTACTGCCGTTATTCTCGAATATTTCCTGCACGGTAATATGCTCGATATAGTTCAATGGATTGGAGTTACTATTTTATTAACGAGCATAATTAAAGTATCATCGCTCAATAACAAATAACTATTTTATTAAGGCTGGATTTTACAATGAAAAAAATTTTCCTGTTACTTTTCTTTATCACTGTTTCAAATCTTTCTTCTCAGATTATTTCTGGATATGGATTTAAAGCAGGATTTACTTCCTCAAAGTTTAGATGGGATTATTCGTCAAGCAGTTCATTAAATTTTCTTGACTTTGAATCTGATCGGAAACCAGGAATTAATTTCGGTTTCTTCGCAGAGTTTTTTGATTATCCGTACTTATCTTTTTGTGCAGAATTAAATTATGCTGAAAAGGGTTTTCAAAAAGATATAATTGCCACAACATCGCAGAGTCCTGATACAGGGAACAAAGTTTTGTGGAAAGTAAATTTCAAATACATCAATGTTTCACTGCTTGCTAAACCCAAAATCAATTTCGGAATACTTACGCCATACGTTTTAATTGGTCCGCGCCTCGATATTGAATTGAGCAAATCGGCTGAGCTCGATAATATAGATGGTTATAAGGATTATTCCAGCGAACGGTTTGGACTTAAGCTTGGTGCA
>DYHC01000261.1 GCA_020724325.1 Melioribacter roseus | reverse complement strand
AATTCGAAAAACCAAGTTGCTTTGCTTTGAAGATAACGATAACCATCTTCTAAAATAAAACGTGCCAGCCACCTTGATTTACCTAATCCGTCTATTAGCAGAGTTTCGGCATTATCGTTTTTATATTTGTCGATATGTTCGGCAACGGCACGCGCCGGTGCAAGATGCCCTCCCCCGGTTCTTAAGTAGATAAATAATAGTTTCTTTTTTTTCATTAGTTTACCGAAGCACCGGTGACTTAGAGTAAGTAATCCTGCCGGTTTTTAAAACCTCAATTATTTTGTAAGTACCAAGCTTTCTTGCTTTAAGGAAACCGGACCATGCCATTTCTGCAAGAACTCCATCGTTTAGTAAGTCATAAAGCCATTGATCAGTATATTCGGGATTCATTTGTTTAATACCGGCTTGAACTTCGAACAACCATTGCCGGTTAAATTTTTCCTGTGATCCGATAGTTGGGGTCATAATTATCGGAATACCCAAACCGCAGTAGAACGTTAGTTCGCTCGGTTTTGTCCATAATATATCAGTTTCGTGCATTGCGTGGTTAAACTTTTCAAAATACTCATCTAACGAATCTGAATAGATAATTTCAATTTGTGAGTCGTTATCAGTAATTTGATTTTTTACGGAGCGGAAGTAATCGTTAACATTTCGTTTAGTTCCTGCAATAAGAATCAGTTTTACTTCGCCGCTTAGAATTTTATTTTTAAGACTGAATGCAATTTTGCCTCCAATTTCTTTAAGAGCGCCGGCGCCGCCAACAGCATAAGAAATTGTTAATTTACTTTTCACACTTTCTATATAATTATTTATGCCGATAAAATGCTCAACATTTTTTTCGTGCCGTCCTCTGAATACTTTTCTGGGGTCAAGGTTTACGAGGCGTCTTCCAAGATTTTTTTTCAGAACGGTCATTTCTTCGCCGCCAATTAATTCAGACGGAAGGGGGAAGCCGGTAATGTAAATTCTTTGATCTGGAACACCATAAGCTTTTAACCTCTGAGCGGCTTTACCGCAAGGGGCAAAGTAATCGATTCTGCTTTCCCATGGCTGTCTTGCCGCCCAAACGCGGTTTAAGTCCGCATCACAAATAATGCAATAGACATTGTGAAATCCTTTCATATCGGCAGCAATAGCAGAAGCATAGAAAGATGTTACAATAGGCAGGTTCTTAGTTCTTATTTTGTCTAACATCGCTGAACACAATCCTTTTTTAATACTCGATTCAAGCAAGTCAACCTGGAACGTAGCGTTGGATAAATCCCTCATCGGGTAGTAAGACGGAATATGCAGCAATGCATCTAACAAGTTAAAGATCGGTTTGCCAATTATCGGAATTCCTTTGGCGCGCGACATAAATTCATAAGCGCCCAAAAGCCGTTTCCATAATTTTTCTTCGTTCTTAGAAGCGGCATCGCCGGCTCCAACCGTTATAATTTTTTCTTCTGCTATCTCCCTTAATGGATGAACTGCACGATTATGTCCGTAACCCATTGTTGCAGATATAACCCATGCTTTTACGTCTTCTCCGGTAAGATGTTTCTGTTCTATTTTAGCTTCTTCCATATTACTCTGTAAAAAATTTTTATACGCTTTCCTCTAACCAAAATTTATTTAGAATATGTAATAAGAACAAATAATATTTTATAGAAATGAACAGACGCTCTAAATTCAAGGAAAAATTTGAATTATCTATTGGATTTTTCAAGAAGAGAAAATCAAATTAGAAATTCTACTTTAACATAACGCACGTCAGCCGCTTCTCTAATAGTTCATTATTCGTTTAGTTACCAAATTAATTATCCCGGCATATAGATCATAAAAAAATTTCCTCAACATCAAGATCTAAACTTCCGCTACTGCTCTTCATCCAGCAATTCCAAACCGAATTTCATATTTCATTCAGCAATCTGATTTATCTGTTCAGATTTATAAATGATAAGCCGCTGATGTGTAGAATCATTAGCTGCATTTATCATTGCATCGGCTACTCTTTCAGCTCTTATCGGCTTTTAGTTTTTGAGTAAGGGCAATAATCCTGTTACAAAATTTGCGGTTACAATCCCTATCTTTTCTCCAAATCTTGGAATTTCTCTTTCTCCTATTAGTCCCGCCGGCTGAAAGATTACGATCCTATTAAACGGCATTTCGGATACAGCATAATCGAGAGCGCCTTTCATTCTTAAGTAAAAATTTGGCGAGAATTTATTTGCACCTACAGAAGAGACGAGTAAAAATTTGAGGACCTGATTAATTGCAGCGGCTTTGGCAATTTCGTATTGATAAGTATAATCAACAAGGTATTGTTTCTCTTTGCTTCCAGCTTGTTTAATTGTTGTACCCAGTGCAGAAAACAATTCGTCGCCAGTAATTTTATCCTGCCACATTTCAATCAGATTAAAATCTACAAGGTGTTCCTGAAGTTTTGGATCAGAAATTCCTGTTTTTCTTCTTGTAAAAATTTTTACTTTACCATAACGAGCGTCTTGCAATAATTTTTTAACCAGGATTCCACCTATAAGTCCCGTTGCCCCAATTACAATTGCAGTTTTCAATTTTTGTTCTGCCATAGTTAAAAGGATTGTAAGTACGACTGAAGTACTTTGAAATCGTGCAAAACCATAATAAAAATATGAATCAAAACTAATCTATTAAGTAGAGAAAATTTGGAAGTTTTATAACAAAGCCGGAATAACCGCCGTAAAAATCGCTTGCCTGATCACCAATATTTGCAATTATGTTGAATCCCCTTTGTGTTAGTTCTTTACGTTTATCAAGTTTAAATTCGGAAGCAGATAAGTTGCGCTCATTCATATTACGAACAATAACAGAATCGAAATTCGTATAACCCTGCTCTGCCAGATTTTTTAATGTTGCCTCGTAAGAATCGTCATTTCTTCCGGTGAGAAAAACAATACGGATATTCCGTGCAATAAGATAATCATAAAATCTTTTTGTTTGAGGAATTGCAACTGCATCGGCTTGTTTAAGCCATCGGAGCCATATATCGTAGTAATAACCAAAATCAATTTCTTTAATGTGCTCATAATTTGCCAAAGAAGTTTCATCAATATCAGAAATTACTGTTGGCTTATCAGGTAATTCCAATCTATTAATATGCTCAATTGCTCTATCAATAATTGCTTTACAATCTTTTTCGTAATTACTAGATTCATAATAATTCTGAACTATTCTCTTGGCGGTACCTAAATTAATAATTTCGCTGGATTCAGAGTTAGAACATCCAATAAATAGAATAGAGAGCAGAATAGAAAAATAAATGATCTTGTATTTAACCATGTTTACCTTTTAAGCGGAATTATAAAATGTATTTACTAAGGTCTCTGTTCTTAACAATTTTATCCAGCTTACTATTAACCAGTTCGCCAGTAATTTCAACTTGAGACTGGGGCATATTATCTGGTACTTCAAATAAAATATCTTCGAGCAAAGTAGTAAGAATTGTATGAAGTCGTCTTGCGCCAATATTTTCTACCTGATCATTAACCACGGCAGCTGTTTTAGCAACTTCTTTTATAGCCGAATCAGTGAATTTAATTTCTACGCCTTCAGTTTGAAGAAGCGCTGTATATTGTTTTAACAAAGCATTTTGAGGGAGTGTAAGAATTTTAATAAAATCCTCCTCGGATAGACTTTTAAGTTCTACACGAATAGGGAACCGCCCTTGAAGTTCGGGAATAAGGTCCGAAGGTTTGGAAACATGAAACGCGCCTGATGCAATAAACAGAATATGGTCTGTCTTAACAGGTCCATACTTTGTGTTTACGATAGAACCTTCAACTATAGGAAGCAGGTCTCTTT
>DYHC01000260.1 GCA_020724325.1 Melioribacter roseus | reverse complement strand
ATGACGTCCTGATGAGAATGGATTTTAATTATGTGTACGATAACAAAGATGAATTAAGCGGAGGGTTCAGAATTTCGGAAGTCCGCAGCAAGCTAATCTTGGAAAATTTTAGAGGACAGGAAAAAGATATTGGTTCCAAAGGAACTAACATAAGCGCATACCTTCGTTACAAGCTTCTTAGATGGTCGGCTCTGGGTCTTGATTTTGGGAACAGACTGAATCTTACACGTTTAGCCGGCGGCGGGTCTTCCTACTTTTATGAACCCAGGTTATCTGCTACAATCAGGTTTGTACCCGAGCTGGCATTTAAAGCATCCTGGGGAATTTTTATGCAGGACCTTTCAACAATATCTGACGAGAATGAGGTTGTAACAATTTTTGAACCGTGGATTATTACCCCGAGCTACCTCCAGCCATCTAGTGCAATTCACTACATAAGCGGATTAGAATTTACACCTTCGCCGCATTTATCTATTAGTCTGGAGGGTTATTATAAATTATTGCAAAACATTTCTGTACTTAACGAACAGAAATTTTTTCCTTTAGATAGAGATCTTTTGCCGGGCAAAGGCGAAGCATACGGTTTAGAATTTTTATCAAGGTATATGAGGGCGCCAATTAATTTTTCAGCTTCGTATTCTCTGGCTTACGCTTTTAAGGATGTTAACGGAATCCGTTATGCACCTCGTTACGACTCACGACACACAGTAAATCTTTCGCTTGAATACGATTTTGGTTACGGGTGGGTTGCTAGTGCGGTATGGACTTATACTAGCGGAATGCCGTTCACACAAATAGCCGGCTATTACGAGCGACTTACAATTGACGAGCTTGAGCCGGGGCAGTCATTTCTTAATTCGTATAACCCGTTTATTCTCTTAGCCGAACGCAATGTTGGAAGACTGCCGGATTATCACAGACTGGATTTGAGCATCTCAAAAAAAATTCAAATCAATAATGTAAAGTTAAATTTCGATGTGAGCGCATTGAATGTTTATAACAGAAAAAATCTTTTCTACTTTAGAAGAGATACTGGTGAACGCGTTGATATGCTTCCGTTTTTTCCTACAGCAACTGTAAAGGTGGAACTATGAGAAAATTATTATTAGCATTTAGTTCGATTATCTCTATACTAACTTTTGTTTATTGCGACGATAATGTAAATCCAAAAACGGATTTTGAAGAAGTTTACATCCTAAACTGCATTATAAGAACAGATACATCCTATCAAACAGCAACTATTTCGCGTTCGTTTGATATTAATGGTTTTGATCCTTCTATAAACACAACAGACCCTTTTATCAAAGGAGCCAAAGTAAAAATTTTTTACGACAACGCTGTATATAATTTCAAAGATACTGCTGTTGCACGGGCGGCAGATTCAAAATACAAAACGCCAATGAATATTTATTACACAAATAATTTTAAGCCCTCACTTAGTTTGCCGCTTAAAATCGAAGCTGCTCTTCCAAACGGAAAGATCCTTAAAGCGGAAAGTGAAGTTATTTCGGTTTATTCTGTCTATATAAATACTTCGAACCAGATAATTTCCGAAAACTCAATTTCCAGCAAGATTCATTTTAGCTGGGGAGAATTGATGCTTGCCCCTAATTCAAAAGGTGTATATTATGCACCGGAACTAGTAATATTTTATACCCACGATAAAAACGGAGTTAGCTTTAAGAAACAGAAAAAAGTTCCTTCATTTTATGTAAATACAGATAATGGAACGCTGCCGATTTACCCGCAAATTCAATCCGGAACTCAAAGCGCATCATTTGAAGTAGAAGCAATTAAAAGAGCAATGGCAGAAATTTCTGAGGGCGATCCGAACAAAGGAAACTATAAAATAGATAAGGCTATTTTCCGTTTGCTTATTATGGATGCCGGATTGGCTTCTTACTATTCGCTTCAAAAGACTTTTCTTGATGAATTCTCTGTTCGTGTAAATCAGCCCGATATTACTAATATTAAAGGCGGCTTGGGAGTCTTTGGTACCTATACAATTAAACAGATACAAATTTCTATAGCACGGGACTTTATTTCCTCATACGGATATAACTAAATTTATGCGTTAATAATTGCGTGATATAAAACATTTTGAATCGAACTAGAAAAAAATATATTCAATTAGCAGTAATTGCTGTCTTGTTCAGTAAGTTGGCTGGAACTTAACTGTTCAAGTTATGGCATATGAGGGAGCGGTAAAATGTTCCCTCTGCCATTTTAAAGAGGAGAGAAATTATTTTGTGAGAAATTTAGTTAGCAAAATATTCTATTTAACACTACTTCTTTTTTATGCCTGTTCGTCTGCGCCACGGTTTTCTTCTAACAAAGAAACATTATCGGAAATAAGTTATGCCGATAAGGAAGATTTGAGTATGTACGATAAATATTTTGTGATAGAATCTGTTGAAGGAATAGCATCGTACTATGCAGATAAATATCACGGAAGGATAACATACAACGGTGAAGTCTATGATATGAACGGTATCTCCGCGGCACATCAAACATACCCGATGGAAACAATTATTAGAGTTACAAACTTATCCAATAGCAGAAGTGTGATACTGCGGATTAATGACCGGATGCCTTACTGGAAAGATAGAATAATCGATTTATCGCTTGGGACTGCGAAGGAACTCGATTTTGTAGAAAAAGGATTAACAAAAGTAAGAATTGATGTTTTGAAATGGGGCGAAGGTAAAAAATAATTCCGCCCCGTTATAATTACTACCTTACAAATTTCCACCAGTAGAAATATTTATTTTCCAGCTCGTCAATTGTAGGCATAGGATAGAACTTAATTTCGTCGCAGCACGCAAACCAAAATCCGTGGCGTAAAAACTTATATGAAATATCACGCAAAATTCCGCCAAGACTTATAGTCTTTGTTACTTTTTCCGGACGATCTTTTAATTCAGATATACATTCGAAGAAGCGGGAAGGATTAACAGCTGGCAGATCGATGTGAGGAATTGGATTAGATTTATTGCTCTCCAGAAAATTATCAACATCAAAATCAATCTGCGTAAACAGAATCTTAGGAGCGCCTTTTGCTTTCTGTGTTGTTATTAGCTTACCAAATTCTTTATGATCGATGTTTGATACAACAAGTGTGTCTAACGGACAGATTTCCTGATAGATTCTAATCTTTCTGGGATCATGGTAACGGGTATCTGGCGAAGGATCCAATGCAAGCACTTTACCATTTGTTGTTACAAGATAAAGCTTTTGTATCGCCGATAAAGGTACATGCTCTAGTACATTGTAGGAACTGATGAATTTTGTTTTTTTCGGTTTTCCATCTGCATGCGGAATTGTTTCGGAAAGGTATTTATCAATCTCGAAATAAGGATCTCTAAAGTTGATATCAATTTCAGCAAAAATAACCTTCTGACTAAAATGTTTAGCACTACCTGTGGTATAATGTTCGCCAAACTGTTCCGGCTCTAACTGGCTGGCAATTAATGCGTTATTCGGAAATACGGTCATATATAAATGTTTTTTAATTTCAGACATTATTCGCTCCTGTGTTTACTTAAATCAGTTTCAAAACTATCAAAAGGACTTTTTAAGAGCAAGCAAATCGGTTAGAATCCTTTGCTCTGTTTTAACATCATATCCCGTAATAAAATGAGTTTAAATGTATCGGGAGGATAAGTGTTATAGCATGAAAATAACTACTAATTTCTTGATTAAAAAAGTTTTGCCGGTTATTGGCGGTGCACTATTAGGGTACGCTTATTATTATTTTATTGGATGTTATAGCGGCAGCTGTCCTATTCCGAGCTATCCATACATTTCTACATTTTACGGAGCGTTAATTGCTTTTATTCTTGTATTG
>DYHC01000259.1:1938-3853 GCA_020724325.1 Melioribacter roseus | reverse complement strand
ATGATCTGCAAAAGTGTTTTGTATTGTGCTCTTTGTCGAAGGATCTAGAAATCCATTTATAAGTCTATCGCGAAAACTAAGAAATGCCGAATTATAACTATTAAAATTATTCATTTGAGCAAACAATACACTTTGAAAACCAGAAATATTTTGTAGATGTGAAAGTATATGTGAGAATAACTGTCCAAAAACATATTTATCATTTGAATAGGGATTGTAAACACTATGATTATTGACACTTCTTGCCTGGCTTGGAAGTGCATAAGTTAAAATTGTAGGTATTCCGGAATATGAATAGGCAAAGTAGTCGGCTAATCCTTCTAATACGCCGTGATATTCTGGTAATGTAGTGTTGTTATAATATCAAGTTCTATTAAGTTGTACTTTATGAACAAATTCATGATAAATTACATTTGCTTCTCTCGAAAAATTTGGATCAGTAGGTACTCCATTATTAAAATAAATAATATCAAAGCTAGGATCATAATATGATTTTCTTTCTGATAGATTCCACCCAATAGAAACATTCGCTTGATTAAAACTTGGTGTATAAAGGTTGTTGATAAAATCTTGCCGAAATTTTGTAATGTGGTAATAAACATTAACTTCGTCAAAGTCTTCTGTGTAAGGTGAGTGAACAAAATTATTAGGGTCACCACTTTTGTAAGTTGCACGGTTACCAGACATTTTATAAACATTTGCATATGTTCCTTGTAAGTAACCGCTGGTATTAAGTAATGGTAACTGAACTTGGGATGTCTCAAATTCTAAACATTCCCATGAATCTCCATTCCAAGTCCACTGTTCAGTCATTTCAGCTGTAAAATTAATTGTGTCTAAAACAGTACCACAATTTTTACAAACCGGTTGAATAATTTCCATATTATTTTTCTTTCTAATAATAAAAAAGTTAGGTTGCAATCGAGAACATTTCAACACCTCTAGGGTTTGTTCCAGGACTCGGCAGTTTAATATAATTTTCTCTACCTATAGTGTTGAAAACTTCTAATTGAACATCCAAAGGGAAATAAAATACGCCTCCGCTATTTCCCCAAATTATTTGGACATAAATCATATCACAAGAAGGGATGTACTTGTTTTGAAATTCTAAAGCATTTTGAGCGTCAACTGTCCAAATTAATTTTACCCCAGAACCACTTCCGCTTTTTGTTTTAATTGAAATAGGATTTCCAAATAATTTTACATCGACTTCCGGTTCTGTTATAGGAATTTCTGTCTCAACATTTTCTTCGCCAAATTTATAAATGAGCAATGAGACAATTACTCTTTCCCTTATGGAACCTACTTCCATTCCAACTCTTCCAGCTCTCTGGCTTTCTAGTTCGGCAATTTGAAACAACTTGGGAAGTTTAACTTGAATTTTCCTAATAATTTCCGATTCTGAAAAAAGGTTTAGTATGTTTTCGTCCATAATTCTCTGTAATAATCTTAGGATTCTTTATCCCAAGATAATAAATCCAAAGAACAAAATTTTCTTAATTCAATAAAAGGGCTAACCGCGTTGCACATAACCGGTGCAGCAGAGAACAAGAATGCCGATTAGAAAGACAACACCAATAATTTTAGCAACCGGTATCTAAATTTCACAGTACAAGACGGTTGCCACAATTTAACTTACTTAGTACACTGCCAAACAGCAAAGTACTTATTTTATTTGCTGATGTTACGCAAGGGGTGAATTTTTTGCCACTAATAACACGAATTTTCACAAAGGGTTTTAGTGCTTTTGTGGCTAAGGCTTTTCAAACGTATGCGTAACATCAGTTATTAACAAATGAATTTTGAAAAACTCAGAAATGATATTGCGAGGGACCCCGACAAGTCGGGAGACTGAGAAATGTTATTTCGAGGGAACGAAGTGACCGAAAAACTACGAGCAGATTCTTCGCCTCAC
>DYHC01000259.1:0-1928 GCA_020724325.1 Melioribacter roseus | reverse complement strand
AGTGCACTTTATACTTTGTCATTCTGAAGAAATACTGACACAGTTGGTATGACTGAAGAATCAACAACCTTGAATGTCATAAGGGAAAAAAATAAAAATTCATTAACCTCCAAGTTTAGGTTCGATTTTCATGGTAAGTCAACTTATGGACAGGCTCTAATGACAAGCAATATTTTTCTGAGGTCACAACAGCATAAATTTTATTACTTACTTTCCTCCACATCATTAACAAACAGTACAAAAATTCCAGCCACAATCATAGAAAAACCGCCAAGTAGAAGAGCATAGATTGCTTCGTTTGAAAAAAAGTTACGAACAAAAAATCCTAATATAGCGGCAGCAGTTATTTGCGGTATTACAATAAAAAAATTAAATATTCCCATGTAAACACCCATTTTGTTGGGAGGAAGCGAACCTGTTAAAATTGCATATGGCATCGCAAGTATAGAAGCCCAGGCAAGTCCAATTCCTAATTCCGATACAAGAAGCATTTGTGGATCTTTAATCACGTAAAACGACGCCAGACTTATGCCTCCTATAAGCAAGCTTATCATGTGGACGGTTTTTCTGCTTGTTTTTTTAGAAAGCCACATAATTACAAACGCCATTATAGCAGCAAATCCGTTATAGACAGCCATAAGAACGCCAACCCAATTTGCTCCTTCGTTATATAACTCCGAAGTATTGTCTGTCGCTCCGTAAATGTGATGTGTAACCGCTGGTGTTGTATAAATCCACATTGCAAATAATGCAAACCAGGAAAAGAACTGAACGAAAGAGAGCTGAACCATTGTCCTTGGCATTTTGTACAAGTCGTTAATTACTTCTACAAATCCGATCTGCTTTTTCTCATTTGTCAATAAACCGGAAAGAATTTGCAGCAATCCGAATAAACTAATGCCTCCGAATAGAACTATCAAACCAAGATCGATGTAAATAAGGAAATTAAAAACTGAGAAAAGAAATAATCCGGCTACAAACCAAATTAGTCCATTTCGATATAGAATGTTTTTGCTAATTGGTCTATCAAAGTATTCTAAATTATTTTCAGCATTCAATTTTCTTTCTGATTCTCTGAATCTTTTTAATTCTTCCGGTGAATATTCTTTAGTTCTAACGACCGTCCAGATTACAGCTAAGAGAAAAACTACACCTCCTACATAGAAAGAGTATTTAACAGAATCAGGAATTTCACCTTCGGGAGCTGTGTTAGATATACTAAACCAGTTTGTCATTATATAAGGAAGTGCGCTGGCAATAATTGCACCGGTACCAATAAAAAAACTTTGCATGGAAAATCCAACCGTCCATTGCCCTGATGGAAGCATATCGCCAACAAATGCTCTGAACGGTTCCATCGAAATATTTATTGATGCATCAAGTATCCATAACATACCGGCAGCAAACCATAAGTAAGGGGAGTTTGGCATTATTATCAAAGCTAAGGAAGCCAATATTGCGCCTACAAGAAAATATGGACGACGTCTTCCAAGGCGGTTCCACGTTTTATCGCTCATGTGACCGATTATCGGCTGAACAATTAATCCGGTTACCGGTGCGGCAATCCATAGAATTGGTATCTTGTCAATCTCTGCACCAAGTGTTTCAAATATTCTGCTAACATTTGCATTTTGAAGTGCGAATCCAAATTGAATTCCTAAAAATCCGAAACTCAGGTTCCAGATCTGCCAGAAGCTTAACCGCGGTTTAGACATGTTTATTCCTTGTATATTTTTATGTGTCAATTTATTTCAATTAGCCGGCAGATTCAATATTTTTTTTTATGGTAAAGAGCCAATAAGATTCTAATCGAAAAAATTGATATTTTGCCTTAGCATTTCTATAAAATCCGGATTATGAAGAACAATATAATACAGAGAAAAAAAGACCACATAAATTTGTGTCTTAATGAAGATGTTGCCTTTAAA
>DYHC01000258.1 GCA_020724325.1 Melioribacter roseus | reverse complement strand
GTTGCTGTTTCCGGTGATATGGATGATTGTATTTGTGAAACCGTGCAAGAAAAGAAAAATCGAATTTCATCCAAAATTGCCCTTCTCGAATTAGAGCTTTTGGAAATAAAAAAACCTGGAAGATCAAAGATCAACCAGGTTTATAAGTGAATTCTTATCACTTACCTACGATAGTAGGAATTTCCCCTCAGCCTCAAAGAGGCTGCCGCATAAAGCGGGGGTTCGATTAATGCGATTTGAATGTAAAAAAAAAGTTTATAAAAAAAAAGAATTTAATCTACCCATTCTGCAATATTTTCGCCGCAATTTGGGCAAACTTCACAATTGGGATGAACTTCTGCATCGCAATGCTCACAGAATACATCACTTCCCGGCAATAGTTCGTTTATTACCAAGTCTAATTGTTGCTTAGCAAGTTTTTTTAAATCGTCCGACTTCTGTTTAAAACGTTTATCCGAACAAATTACTATCTGTTGACGTCCGTCCATGTAGCCGGAATAATTTTCTAAGGTATAGTTTTTAATTTCTACACCTGAATTTACAATTGCTTCAGTTACGCTTCGTGTAACTCCGTAACCGGTTGAACCTATTAGAACTTGCCATACACCAAGTTTTCCGATTAATTTCTCGGCTGCTAATCGGTATAATTCAGCATAAATAGGACGATAATCACCCAAAGCTTCTACTGAATCGAAAATTAAAGCTCCATTTTTAGCTCTCCATGCCCAACTTTGTGCCACAATTTTTCCATTTTTTTCGATTACATAAAATCCTGAAAGTGGCGATTCGTAACCGTGCATGGCGCAAGAGGCTCCAACTCCGTTCAAATGCTGACAACAATCTGTCAATAATCCTAATAAGATTCCTCTTGGATCGGTACTATCTAATTTTTTAAATGTGTACCCATCAAGCTCTATCTGCACATAAGGCAGCGTTTCGGCTAACTTTCCAGATTTTTTATCTAAAAAGTTGCGATTTATATCGAATTGATATTGATCTAACCCGTTATCAAAACAGATTTGAGCTAATTCGATATGCTCACCTACCTTTTCATAGGAGAATTGAGAAATCTTTTTTTTAAACTCTGCGAAGTTTTTGGGTACTTCGCTAAATCTATCACAATGTCCGGCAAACTTTAAGGCTTGCGGAAATCTTTGGAAAAAGCCTTTCCATGGCTTTGGATCCCAGTTTTTGGGAACGGTAAACTGGGCGAAGTCGTGGAATGTGTAATAATTCCATTCGCCTTTTACGGCAATTACGGCTCTTTTGGCTTCCTCATAACTTCCGTAAATGGCAGCTAAGTTATAACCGCAAACTTTAGCGTTAAGCTCGCTTTTCTCTTCAAACTCTTTCACAAGCTTGATGAATGCGCTAATCGCTTTTTTCCCTGAATTTTTCAGGGTTAAAGGGCAAGGAACATCAATTTTATGGCCTAAAAATGGGAAGCGGCCGAATACAATTTCCCATTTTTTTCTCATAGAGCTAATAAATTCAACTCCTTTTGTTTCGGAGTTTTGAATAGCTCTTACTTTTTCCCAATCAATTGGTTGATTGGTGTCTGTAATTAACCCGCTGATAATGTATCGGGTTAGTTCCGATACTTTCCCCATTTTCAGAAAGGTTTTTCTGTTATCACATAACCCATTGTTTCCAAATAGGTTATGCCAAACATACCCTTCACAGATAGCTTGAGTTTTACCCAAACTATCGGATTTTTTTACGGGGGGAAACGAAATATAATCCATCCGCTTCCTAGCTTTAAATAGTCTGGCTACAGCATAAAGCATAGTTTTATACTTTTCGCTGTTTTTGCAGCCAGCTATAAACCACATTTTTGAAATGTAGTTTTGATCAATTCCCCAAACTCCGAAACTATCGAAATAGGAATTCCTTCCTTCGGGGATTTTTAATTTTCTGCAAACGTTTTCCCATTCTGCAAAGGCTTCCGGGTCAACGTTCGAAAAGGCTGCCCCCATCCAGTCTAAGCCGTATTCCTTAATTTTTTGGAAACGGCCCTGTTTCCGAAGCTTTTCAACTGGCTTTGGCTTCGAAAAAAAACGATAATCTTCTATATCGGTAACTGTAAGGAGATATTTAGCCATGATCTTCTCCCCTTAAAAGATCAATCGCAGCTATCCATGCAAGGATAGCTAAAAAAGAAAAACCCCAAAACATTGCCTCTATTTGGGCAAGTTTTAGGGTTATGCTTAACATTAACCCTGCTGCAACGAATATCGTTGAGCAAGTTAATGCTAATAAATTGAAGAATGTTATTTTGCCTGTAAACATATTATCGTTTGGTTAATTCCTCTTAGGCGCGATTAATACAGAGCAAAAATAAAGAACCGCTTGTGCGGTAATGAGTTTCGTACCGTTACTGAGCGTTACGACCTATTAATTATGAGTATTTGGGCGAGTCCAGCGCTCGCGCATGATTTTCACAAAGTCTTCATCGCTTTCTTTTTCGCTAAGAAAAAAGTAGCAATCTAGAGCCCGGCTCATCTTCACCAAGCTTTTACCGTCCGGTATAAAATCACCAGCTTCAATTCTTTGGACGGTGCGAAATCCCAAGCCTGCTTTTTCAGCTACTTGAGTTTGTGTCAACCCCAACTCCACGCGACGGTTGCGCATGAAGTTGGAGATCATATCTGCAATGGCTTTTTCTTCGTTGGTCATTAAGCCACCTCGTTAATGAACAACTGGTCAATATTATCCAACACGTCTTGAGTTGAAGAAAATTGAACGGTTGAGCCTGTTACAGTTCCGACGATTCCGTCAGAATCAAACGATATATTAACATCGTTACCCTCATAACGGTATTTGTCATTTACGATAGTTGCACAGGTTTCATCAGAACCATATGCAATGGAAAATATAGATTCTTCATATTGCTTATTCAGCATATCGGCTACTTGTTGGGCTAATTGTAAGTACATATTGTCTCCTTAATTATTTGATTTGTAGTAGTTTTTTAATTCTTTTTTGATTTCTTGAATATTGATATCAGAAAGTAATCTTTCTGAACGAAAATCAGAATAATCGGCTAAGGCGTAGTATTCAACATCCCAAGCCTGCTTTTTCAGCTACTTGTGTTTGAGTTAACCCCAACTCCATGCGACGATTGCGCATGAAGTTGGAGAGCAGTTCGCTAATAGCTTTTTCTTCGTTGGTCATACTTCATCTGTTAAAATTCCAATATACATGATATTGGTATCTTCCATTTTAGCAAAATGGTAAGCCTGTGGATTCTCATCAGAAATGAGCTTTACTGCTTTTTCATATGCTTGCGCATCATATTCGGCTAAAACCTTAACGCCTTGCATTCTTTTTTTGTGGCCGCCACGGTGAAAGTCTGGTGTGTAATATTCGATTATCACTTCTCTCCAACCTTCGAGTTTATCGTAATATGATGATAAATCCTTTTCCTCTGGCTTCCAACTTTTTTCCCATTCCTCCCATAGGGTTGGAATTGCTTCAACCTTGAAATCCGCTTCGCGCTCAAATTGATAGCGCATCATGGGAAGCCCTCGAACATTGGACAAGTAATTTATAATTCCACGATTTTGCGGAATGTCAATTTTGCCGTCGCTGAGCACTTGTGGATGCTCGTGATTTTGTTGGAATACAAAGTTTCCATTTGCTGTTTTAATGATTTTTAGGTGTAACATTTTTTTCTCCGTTATTTGTTGTTTTTAAATGAGGGCGGTTGTCGTCCGCCCCCTGTTTGTTTAGAATTTTGAATATTTGAATTCGATAGTTTGACCTAAGCCAGCAATTTGACCGGCTATTTGGTTCTTGAATTGCTCGAAAGTTTCTTCGGTTACGCCAACCAATTTCACCCAACCAGTTGCAAAG
>DYHC01000257.1 GCA_020724325.1 Melioribacter roseus | reverse complement strand
CAATTTTTGGAACAGCATGGAATATTCTGGAATAGCCTTTATTATTCGGCAGCCGGTAACTCGACATATCCAGAAGAAGAGTATTGCTTGTTAACATGGAATTTTTCATATTAATAGTGAACATTTGTGCACCATATTATAATTTGGCGGAAACAAAGTCAATAGCTGCAAATGGGTGATGTAAAATTTATATGAAAACTATTTTTCATCTTGATATGGATACGTTTTTCGTTTCGGTAGAGAGGATTTTAGACCCCTCGCTGGAAGGAAAGCCCGTTATTGTAGGCGGGGACCCGCACGGACGCGGTGTTGTAGCCGCTTGCAGTTACGAAGCCCGGCAGTTCGGACTTCATTCGGCTATGCCCATCAGAACCGCTTTTAGATTATGCCCGCAAGGCATTTATCTACACGGGCATGGAAAAGAGTATGGAAGGTTCTCAAGAGCCGTTAACCTTCTTTTAGAACATTATTTCCCTATCGTACAGCAAGCTTCGATTGATGAATTCTACCTCGACTTTACCGGATGCCAAAAAATCTACGGCGAGCCGGCCAAATTTGCCGAAAAGCTGCAAAATGAAATCTGGGATCGGTTTCACCTGCCAAGCTCTATAGGTATAGCATCGAATAAAACGATTGCCAAGATTGCCTCGGACTTCAAAAAGCCAAGGGGAATTACGTTCGTACCACCGGGCGGCGAGAAAGACTTTCTGGCACTGCTTCCTATAGAGAAAATGCCCGGTATTGGGAAGGCAACTTTTCCGATGCTTCGTTCCAGAGGATTCAGCGTTATAGGCGATATTGCAAAAGCATCCCCAGATTATTTGTCCGCTCTTTTAGGAAAGTTTGGAACGGAATTATGGGAGAAAGCCAACGGCAAAGGGAATGATATTCTTGTTACCGAACACGAACGAAAAAGTATCGCTAAGGAAACAACATTCGATAAAGACCTGATAAGCAAGACAAAAATTGAAGAAATACTTTTCGAACTTGTCAGCAAAGCATGTCAGCTTCTGCGGAATGAAAACTGGCAGACTTCAACCGTATCAATTAAACTTCGATACACAGATTTTGTTACACTAACTCGTGCAAAGACAATTGAACCGACCGATGACGATAAAGTGGTTTTCGAAATTGCAAAAGATCTTTTCGAAAAATCATTTACACGAAGAGTGGGAATACGGTTGATTGGAATTCATCTAAGCAAATTAAATCACTATACAGAACAATGTATTTTATTTGAAGATAATGATGCAATCCGTAAGCGGATGCTAAGAGCTGTAATGAAGATACGCGATAAGTACGGTTACGATGCAATACGGATCGGTAAACCAGCAACCGGTTAATATTATGTTTACACTTCACGCACACTCTAATTATTCTCTGCTGGAAGGAACTATTCCGGTTGATAGCCTTGTAACATTCGCCAAGAAATCCGGAAGTCAGTTTGTAACATTAACCGATACAAACGCGATGTACGGGCTTATTCAATTCTATAAAATTGCTAAAGAGAATAACATCAAACCGCTCCTCGGCGCATGGATTGACGATCCTAAAAATAAAAACCTTAATGCTATCTTTATAGCAAAGAACAATGAAGGATACTCCCAGCTTTGTAAATTTATAACCACGCGCAAATTGAAAGAGAACTTTGCAATTTCTGATTTCTTTGCTCAACCGATTCATAATCTATTTGTACTTACCTCTTCAATTGATCTGTTAAAGCAGATTAATATTGAACCAGCACTACGGCAAAATCTTTTTCTTGAACTTACTATAACAGAAAAAAGTAAGAAGAGAACACGCGAGCTTTACGAATTTTCAAAAGCTAACAATCTTAAGATTGCAGCCGTTAATCCGGCATATTTTATTAAACCCGATGACTTCCTTCTGCATAAAGTTGTAACAGCAATAAAGCTTAATACAACGCTTGAGAATCTCACAAATGAAATGACAGTTGACGAAGAATATCATCTAAAGACCAGTGATCAATTGATAAAGGAATGGCGTTCGCTTCCGGAAGCAGTCTGGAACGCAGAACGAATTGCTCAATCGTGTAATGTAGAACTTGATATAGGGCGCTACAAATTTCCGGTCTTCCCTCTTCCGCCTGAAGAATCGGCATTTTCATTTCTATGGAAGATTGTCTTTAACGGGCTGCAGGAACGATACAAACCGATAACCGATACAGCCGTTAAACGGCTTCAATATGAACTGGAAGTAATTGATGAAATGGGTTTCTGCGATTACTTCCTGATTGTCTGGGATATTATACGCGAGGCAAAAAGCCGCGGTATGATGCACATTGGAAGAGGTTCGGCTGCAAATAGTCTGGTCTCTTATTGCCTCGGATTTACAGAAGTTGACCCGCTTAAATACAACCTTTACTTCGAGAGATTCTTAAACCGCGGACGGCTTTCACCGCCCGATGTAGATCTCGATTTTTCATGGAAAGAGCGGGATGCAATAATAAAGTATGTGTATGAAAAATACGGTTACGATAAAGTTGCCATGATCTCTACAACGGTTACATTCAGAGCACGCTCGGCTTTCCGCGAGGTTGCAAAAGTATTCGGAATATCTGAAGGGGAAATCTCGAAGTTTAGTAAATTCATCCCGTGGACAAGTGCAAAGAACCTTGTGAACATTGCTGAAAAATTTCCTGAAACTCGTTCGCTCAACTTTAAGAACGAACCATGGAATACAATAATTGAAATTGCTTGTAAGCTCTCGGGTTTTCCGAGGCATCTTAGCATCCATCCATCGGGAATTGTAATTACACAAAATTCCATTACAAATTATGTTGCGCTTGAGTATGCAAAAAATAAAGGATTAGGATTGATTATCACTCAGCCGGATATGTACCCAATTGAAGACCTCGGTTTGATAAAGATCGATTTATTGAGCCAGCGCTCACTGGGAGTATTAAAAGATACTATGAACAGAATAAATGAAAATTGTGAAAGAGACAAAATTCAAAGCAAGATTTTCAGAATCTGAAAAAATTTTGGAATGCTAATTAAATGCAAAGAACATTGGGGTAAAAATGCTTAGTGAAAAATTTACGTTGCAAGCCGCTCTTTTTAAGGATCGGCTGCTATTTCTTCTGTACACAACCGACTTTTACCTCTGTTAATTATTGGTCCATCACTTTTCTAGCAGAAGTGTCGGATTATTTCGTAACTATCTAACCTTAAATCCAAATTAAGTTGTTTAGAAAGACTTCTAAAAAATATCGTTTGTAATTTCATAGGAGCGAAGCGACTGAAAAATGACGTTTCTGAATTTTTTAGAAGTCTTTTAGAATCACTCAGCAATTTTAATTAGGCGTTTTCCACCCGGAGATACTAAATGCTTCCTTCTGATGATGATCAAAAACTATTATTTCATTTCTGCCTTTTTTAAGCAATGGGGCAGGACAGAATAATCTTTTTTGCGGACCAATATCCCAATAAACACCAAGATTGTTACCATTAACAAAAACAATTCCCTTTTTATAATTACTCATGTCCAAATAAGTATCTTTAACTTCTTCTAACTCAAAATCACCTTTAAAGAAATAACCAACTCTGTCAGCTGCGGGGATCGATTTTTTTATCTTTTGAATATAATCTAGATTAAATGGAAGATTATAGACTTCCCAATTCATCAAAGTCATTCCGTTTAATGAAACTCTTTCGGTAATTCCTTTCCTATCAATTATCTCCTGGGAATAATTAATTCTTCCCATTCCTTCAACAAAGATTTCAAGTACAGGGTATTCTACATTAGATACAGGAAGTTCAATTGTATTTTCTGCTTCGCGTCTGTCTAGTTTACCAATATATTTCCCATTTAAGAAAATAGTGGCATAATCATGAAGGTC
>DYHC01000256.1:3351-3872 GCA_020724325.1 Melioribacter roseus | reverse complement strand
ACAGTTGGCGGGTCAACATCGGCAGGAAGACTTCTCTGAGCACGCGAAACTCTATCGCGCACATCATTTGCTGCTGCTTCTAAATCCATTGTAACATCAGACTCAACAGAGATTGAGCTTTTTCCATCTCTGCTTACAGATGTTAAAGATCTTATTCCTGCAATTCCATTTATTTGCTCTTCCAGCGGTTCTGTTATTTGCGATTCAATTACATCGGCATTTGCACCTACGTAACCGGTTGATACTGTAATAACAGGGGGATCTATGCTAGGATACTCGCGAACACCAAGGTATGTATATCCAATTATTCCAAATAGAACTATCGTTATTGACATTACTGTTGCCAGAACGGGGCGGCGGATACTTATTGACGATAAACTCATAATTGTTACTTTCTCTTATTAATAAATTTTGAAAAA
The DNA here is from genome assembly GCA_020724325.1 of Melioribacter roseus. Lineage (GTDB taxonomy): Bacteria > Bacteroidota > Ignavibacteria > Ignavibacteriales > Melioribacteraceae > DSXH01. The sequence goes on along the minus strand of DYHC01000256.1, from coordinate 3,453 downwards.
TAATTCGTCTGCTACAATTGTTCGGGCTTGTTTATCTTTACCGGCATATTTTGCCGCAGCTGAATTATGCCCGATACAATAAGCGAATCCCCTTTTTCGAGG
>DYHC01000256.1:0-3341 GCA_020724325.1 Melioribacter roseus | reverse complement strand
TTGAACATCCTTTTCGGTTCTAATTCCTGTAGAAACTTTTTGTAATACTGCTTTTCCATTTTTATAAACAAAAACTTTTTCGCCTTCAATATCAGGTACTATTGCGTAAGAAGGAACTAATAAAGCTGAGTTAATATCTTCAAGAATAATCTCCACTTCAACATACGCCCCTGGTGTTAATTCATTTCTTTCATTGGCAACAGTAGCGCGCGTTTTAACCGTCCGCGTGTTTTCTTCTATCTTTGGTTCTACAGCATAAATTCTACCCAGAAAGGTTTTACCTGTGTTGGGCAATTTTACATTAATAATTTTCCCTTCCTTTAAAACACCAAAGTATTTTTGCGGAACAGAAAAATCAATTTTAATTGGGTTTATACTCTGAAGTTTTGCAATGTTTATTTGAGTAGAAATAAAAGTGCCTACGCTGACAGATCTCAGACCAATTATGCCGTCGAATGGAGCGCGGACTTCAGTTTTTTCAATTTGAGCGCGTGTAAATTCTACATCGGCAATAACAGAATTTAATTCGCTTAAGGCAACATCATATTCTTGCTGGCTAGTCATATTTTTATTCAGCAATTGTTTGAAACGTGCTTCTTTGTCTCTAGCAAGAGTTTCTCTGGAAAGGTTTTTCTTTAATGTAGCTTGAAGTTCGGCATCGTTAATTTTAACGAGCAGATCTCCCTTCTTAACACGTTTACCTTCTTCAAATAATATCTGGGTTATTTTTCCGGAGGTTTCACTTCTTAATTCAACTTCTTCATTGCTAAGAGTAGTTCCATTGGTAAATATTTTGTCCTGAAGATTTTGGGGCTGCATCAACATAATATCAACTGATATTTGCGGCTTAAGACCGCCAGGCGCTAAAGCATTACGGGCTTCTTTACTTCCAGAGAAATCAACCTTAAGCAGAATAAGAATTGCAACAATTACTGTTACTGATATTATAGAAATAAGTCTCTTTTTGTTTTTCATGATAGGGATTAATCCAAATTATTTTTGTGAATTAGGTTATGAAAATATGAATTCTCCCTTCTAATAATTAACAAAAAAATATTGGGAGCGTAATTAATTTTGAATTGGGCAAATATCTTTAAAACCGTTAATTAGATGCAGTAAAGAATATTTGGGTTTAACCGGGCTTAAATAAAAAAGCTGCAAAAAATAGTATTTACCTTTCTGATTCTCTGCGAACCGTTGGAACAAAATCTGCAGGTCTTCCTTTTTTGGGAATTCCAATAATTTCTCTTGCTCTATCGAGGGCATCATCAATGTTACCATAAACATTTTCTTCGCCAAAAAGATCGAGTAATCCCGCTTGAGTCATTGCATAAAGTGGTTGTGTATGTACACCGGATAGAACTATAGTTGTCCCCTGTTTTTTAGAATCTTTATAAAACTCTTCCAGTGTATGCAAACCGGTAGCATCGATAGCCGGAACATTACGCATGCGTATAATTCTCACTTTTGGCGGCTCTTCTATTACATGCATTGCGTCCTTAAATGTAGATGCTGCGCCAAAGAAAAAAGGTCCGTTAACTTCAAAGACTTCAACATTTTTTGGTACTTCTCTTCTTTCAATTGAATTCGGGTCATAAGATTCCTCTTCGTCTGCAAGCTCGCGGGTAATAACCTCAACATTTGTAACCATTGCCATTCTGCGCATAAAAAGAATAACGGCGAGAATCATTCCAACCTGAATTGCAATTGTAAGATCAAAAATTACAGTCAGAAAAAAAGTTGTTAGAAGAACGACAACATCGCTGCGTGGACTTTCTAACAAACTTTTGAATGAACGCCACTCGCTCATATTATAAGCAACAATAACAAGTATAGCGGCTAATGTAGCCATAGGAATTAGTTTGGCAAGGTTTCCGAAAAAGAGCATAATTAAAAGAAGAGTAAAAGCATGAACAATACCGGCAATGGGAGTTCTGCCTCCATTTTTAACATTGGTTGCGGTTCTTGCAATAGCACCAGTTGCCGGAATTCCTCCAAAAATAGGAGATGCTATATTGGCTAATCCTTGGGCAATTAATTCCATATTACTTCGGTGTTTTCCGCCAATCATACCGTCTGCTACAACAGCAGAAAGCAAGGATTCAATTGCAGCAAGAATTGCAATGGTTGTTGCCGGAACAATCAGATTTTTTATTACTGATAAATTAATTTCGTAAAAGTGCGGTTCTGGTATGTTGGATGGAATTTCCCCAAATCTGCTTCCAATTGTTTCAACGGGTATGTGTAATAAATGGACTAAAAGAGTAGTAACGATAATTGCAATTATCGAGCCCGGAATTCTGTGGGTTACTCTTGACCAGAAGATCATAATTAAAATAGAAAGCAGTGCGATACCAAATGCGTAATAATTCAAGGTTGATATACTATCTCCATAGACAATCCACTTTTCATGAAATTCAGCAGGAGCGGATTTCATTACTAATCCAAAAAAATCTTTTATCTGCGTTGAGAATATTAACAGCGCAATACCTGATGTAAACCCTACAACAACCGGATACGGAATAAATTTTATAATAGCTCCAAATCTTGCAAAACCCATTACAACAAGAATAATACCCGCCATCATTGTTGCAATCATTAAACCGGTCATCCCATACTGCTGAATAATTCCATAAACAATTACAATAAAGGCGCCGGTTGGACCGCCAATCTGTACACGGCTTCCGCCGAAAACAGAAATTATAAGACCGGCTATTATTGCTGTTATTATTCCTTTCTCTGGTGTAACTCCGCTTGCAATACCAAATGCTATTGCTAATGGAAGCGCCACTACTCCTACAATTATGCCGGCGGTTATGTCAGAAATGAATTGATGTTTATTGTAATCTTTTAATGTGGTTAAGAGTTTTGGTTTTAGCATTAGTTACAAATTTTATGTTTCTATCTCAAAATTAAATTTATTTATTAACAGATGCTGAATGAGAATTAAAAAATTACATACATAAATCGGTTGCTTTAATGTTTCCCTCTTCAACCTTACTGAAATATTTTTTCTGTATCCACAATGCCACATTTACAAGATTTATGAGAACCGGTACTTCTACTAATGGGCCAATAACTGCGGCAAATGCCTCTCCAGAATTTATTCCGAATACTGCAACAGCTACTGCAATAGCAAGTTCAAAATTATTACTTGCAGCAGTGAATGATAATGTAGCTGTCTGCGAATAATCGGCTCCAACCTTTTTCCCCATATAAAAAGAAACGAGAAACATTATTACAAAATAGAGAAGCAAAGGTATTGCAATCCTTACAACATCAAGAGGAATTTTTACAATATATTCTCCTTTGAGAGAAAACATTACAACTATTGTTAATAA
>DYHC01000255.1 GCA_020724325.1 Melioribacter roseus | reverse complement strand
AAGAAAACATCAGGCAACGATTTGCAGATGATTGGTATTGCTAAGGGCAGAGAAGCGGAACTTGATTTGTTAAAAACTAAAAAAAATGCTCTTTACGAAAGCCCAGATAAACTAAGTACAGAAGAAATAAAAAAATCACTTGATTATTTGAACAAACAAAAACCGGTTACTGATGCTATAAGAGAACGAAAGAAAATCTTTCAGGAAGAAATCAAAAAGAGATTCCCCGATGAAGGAGAGCAGGCAGCTGCTACAAAATCAGAGAAACCAAAACCATCTGCACCTATTGAAGAAAAGAAGAAACCAAATCTAAAAGAGATATATCCGGAAGCTGAAAGTGTATTTGAAAATGTTCCGGAGAGATTGCAGAATCTGGCGAATGAAATTGATTTAACAATTGCTGAAGCTAATAAAACAGGAGATAAAAGATTAATAGGCAAAGCAATAGCAAAATTATCAAAGCATAAAGAACTATTAAGTTACAGCAAATCTCAAAAGAAAACTATAGACGGATTTAGAGATTATGTAAGCAAAGGCACTACAATAAAAAAAGCAAAATCCTTGTTACCCGGTGAGTCAATGATCTATAACGCAAGAGAAATTCAGGATGAATCCAAGCATAGACATAAGTGGATATTAGAAACAGGAGAGGTTATTAAAACAAAGTTAACGGGTACGAAAATATTCACAAATATAGTAGGCGTGCATAAAGAGTATGGCAATGTAAAAATCCAGATCAAGAATATCGGTGATCATATATTCCCAAGATATGATGTTACAGTAATAAGAGAAGAAATAAAACCTAAAGAAGAGCAGACAAAAAAAGAAGAGTCAAAACAGGAAACGAAAAGCGAAATTAAAAAAGAAGAATCAAAGCAAGAGCAGACAAGAGCCAAACCAATTGGCACTCAAAAACAAAAAATAGTTGATGTAGATGTTAATGTTCCTAAAGTAAATGTAGAAGAATTTCAGGGTAGAGATGAGAATTATTCCACGCTATCATTTTATAAAGTAGTTGGTGGTAAGATAAAACAAGCATTAGATGATGGCGAAATAGGAGAAGCAAAAGCCGGAAGTATATTAGCTGCTGCAAATGATTATAATAAAAAACACAATAAAGGAGTAGATGCGGGGCTATCGTTAGAAAATTTACCACCAAAGAAATTCTATTGGAATGAGTTTGGACAAATAGCACTATGGGAAAAGAAGAACGGAGATTTGTTTGTACTTAGTGGACACAGTAGATTGGCTTCATCAAGATTCTTAAGCCAATATTTTGATGAGTTCAAGGAAATACCCGCAGTAATTTACAGGGAATCTGAAGGAATAGAATTTGAAGAAGCCAAAAAATTGGCTTTGGAAAGTAATTATGGGGGGACACAACAATCCTTAGCAGCAAACATAAAATATTTACAGCAGTTAAGACAGACAGGTAATTCTGAAACTGAAATAAAACAAAAAGCAAAGCAATTCTTCGGTAAAGAAGGTTCTCTTCTTTATACATACTCTCATTTAAGTCAGGATGGTTATGTCATGCAGATGCTTAAATCTGCTGATGTTGATAATACTGCAAAAGAAATAGCAAAATGGATCGGAAGAGCCAGAGAGATATATTACTTCTTAACAGATTCACATGAAAATGAAATGTATAAATTCCTTGTGGAAGAAGCAGGTTATGGAAATAGAATTAAAAATTTAACGGCTTGGCTTGATTATGTTGACAGAAGAGTTACCAATTCATTTTGGGATAACACGCAACCATTGAACTTGCTCAATGTAAAAACCAAATCCGAAGGAGAAAAGGCATGGGAAAATGATGTATTAGAAGCAGAGCAAAAACTTAAAGAAGCACAGGAAGAGCATCAGAAAAAAGCAATAGCTTTTGAGAAACAAGGATTAAGCCCGGAACAAATAAGAGAGAAGTTAAAACCATTTATTGATATGGTAAACCGATATGCAATGGAATTGGCTAAAATTAAAGCAGATAAAGACAAATACCTTGAGCAGGATAAATCACAGGGCATGTTATTTGAACCAACCATAACTTATGAAGCAAGCAGCAGAGAAGCAAAGTTAAGGAATTGGATTGAAGGCAGTAAAATAGTAGATGATTGGGGAAATCCCGTAATTGTTTTTAGTGCAGCAAAATCAAATCTTCAATATTTCGATCCGAAATTATCAAGTAAAAGAAATTTTTTTGGTGCATCATTCTATACTTCAACTAATTTTGAAGATGTTGAAAAGCACTATATCGGCAGCACTGCAGAAAAGAGATTAAAAGCAAAGAGCTTAAGAGATGAAATAATCAATGAGCTTAAACAAATGCAAAGCCAACCATCTGAAAAAATCCAAGAAATGTTAAGTGATTTGTTTTACAGATACGATTTATTAAAAGAGCCAACTCTGACTAATATAGTCAGCGATATTATCGAAGAACTTGACAAGATGAGTAAAATCAGAAATCCGAGTCAAAAGAAAATTCAGAACTTAGAAAATGAATTGTTTCAGGAAATACTAAATACAATAACCAACGACACAATAGTTGAACTGTATCTTAACATAAAAAATCCGTTTATCGTTCACCCAAATACAGGAGTAAGCAAAGCCACATTCAGGAATTGGCAGGAAGAGTCAACATTTACTTTTGAACAGCTAATAAACTCTATCAATTCTATTGCAAATAAATATAATCTCACGGAAGAGCAAACAAACTTAATTGAAAAAAATCTCAAAGTATTCCTTTATGATTATTTTCCGGAAATTCTTGAGCTTCCAAATGATTTAACTTTTGAAGATTTTGTAAACAAAAATTATAATTTGGAAAGACAAATACCCGCAAGAGTATTACCACAGTTAATTGCCAAGCTATCTCAACTGCATGAACAATTGAAAAAAAATGATGGAGAGTTTTTCAAGGATATTGTTATTGGCTTTGGATATGATGGTGCGATAATGGTTGATGCCAATGCAAATTTCAGTTTCAGCGATATTAAAGCCGATCATATTATAGCTTTCTTCCCAGAACAGATTAAAAGCGTAGAAGCAACCGAATTTGCAAATGATTATATGATACTACACGAACCTGAAACCAGATATAATTTAACCAATGAATTAGCATTTTATGAAACCATATTCCAGAAATACAACACTCATCCGCTTTATAAGGCATTGCCATTTGTAGCAAACACAACCAGAAATTACATAGTCGGTTCAGGCAAATTAAACTCGAAAGAACCCGTAAAAAACTTCATATTGAGCAAAGAAAGACCGATGATTATCAATATTGCTGAATTTAAGGATGGCAAACTTTCACAGCAAGCAGCTACTAAATTTATAAGAAATAACTTAAACTTAAATGACGATGATGTAAGAGAATTAAACCAATTCAAAAATTTTTATATTAGTAAAGCGGAAGCAGATTTAATTATTCCAAAAAACTATAAAGAGCTTAGTGTTAGCGAAAGATACCAGATAATCAGAGATATGATATTAAAAAACAGAAAAATCAGCGATACTATGCTTAAAATTACCGATAAGATGTTCCCGGACATAGACAAATTACTGTTTGGGGATGATGATTATCAAGAAATAGAGGCGAAAGATTATTTTGAGCTTGATATTGGCGATATAGCTGAATTACTTAAACCCAAGTATCCTGTTATTATAAAAGGTAAGAGCAACGAATATGGTATAATAGCACCGGCTAAAACAAAATTACTTAACACTAAAGAAGAGATTGAAGCCAAGAAGATAGTTAAGGAATTGCAAGCCAAAGAAATAATCAGAGAATTAAAAGATAACAAGAATGATGTTATTGTATATCATTCAATTACTGCAGATAAAATAAAACACGTATTTATAAACAACAACAAACTATGGCTGCCTTCTTTGGCTT
>DYHC01000254.1 GCA_020724325.1 Melioribacter roseus | reverse complement strand
CATAAAACGGAAGTGCCAGCCATGCACCAATCAACCCAAACTCAAACACCACACCAAGCAGATATGCAATTGGAACAAATACAAACCAGTTGGCAATTACTTCGGCTAACATTACATAAAGAGTTTTACCCACGGCTTGTAAACCGTTTGCAAGAACTACTCCAACTGAATAGAAAATTTGTCCTAAAGCTGCAATCCTGAGAGCTGGAATCGCAGTTTCAATTACCTGCTGTTCATTAGTTGTAAGATATAAGACTGCCTTTGGAAACGTAAAAAGGATTATTCCTACTACAACAGTATAGATAGAGGCAATTTTACTAATCTCAAATCCGTAATGCTTGGCAAGTTTAATATTACCGCTTCCGATAGCATTCCCTACAAGAGTTTGAACGGCAATCCCAAATCCAAAACAAGGTAATAAGGAGATTAAAAGTGCAGAAAATATAACGTTACTTGCAGCTTGTTCAAGAATTCCAATAAGTCCGGTAATAGAAATAAAACTTAAAAATCCAATCAGAATAAAAATATTTTGCAGAGATACTGGTAATGAAATTCTAATAATTCTTTGTGCTATATTCTTTATGAACCTGAATCGTTTAAAATATTTGAATCGATTTTTGTATAGTGGAAACTGGGAGACGCTATAATAGAAAATTGCATCGCAAATTGTAGCAGCAGTTGAACCTAAACCGGCACCGGCAATTCCCATTCCTTCAAATCCAAATCCACCGTAAATAAAGAAATAGTTAAACGTGATATTAAGGAGATTAGCCAAAACTCCGGAATACATGAATATCTTAGTTTTTCCAATCCCAAAGAAAAATCCCCTATAAGAAACAGTAATAAGAAAAAATGGAATTCCCATAAATCGGTAGTGAAGGTATTCCCCTGCTAAAATCCCAACTTTTTTATCGGCTGCAAAAAATGCGGCAATGTCACCAGAAAAGAATACAACAAGGCAAGCAACAACAATTCCAATTAAAAACGAAAGAATTATTGCAGTATTTAGAATTTCACCGCATCCTTCATCATTTTTTTCACCAAAACTGCGAGCTATTAATACATGAGTTCCCGTAGCTAAACTTGAAAAGAGACTAACAACAGCCCAAGTTGCAAACACACCAATTCCCATAGCAGCCAGGTTATATTCTGCGTTAGGTAATCTTCCAACCATTGCAGTATCTACCAAAGAAACTATCATCTGAGTAGATAACCCAGCTATTGCCGGCATAGCAACTTTAAGGATGTATTTATGTTCGGATGTAAAGGAGAAAAAATTCATTGTGCTAAAAATATTACATCTATTTTGGAAAGGAAAATTATTTTTTAGATTGAATTAAAGATAATGGCTTAGAAAAGAAGTTATGTTAATTTTTTGGCAAAAAATTGCTATTTTGCATCGTGTATCTGATTAAAAGAGAATAACCCAATGACCAAACAGGAAGAGATTAGATACTTAATTCACACTCTCGGAATTAAAATTAGCATGATTGCCGAGAAACTGGGAATAAAAGTCCAGACGCTTTCTTATCTAATTAATGAATCCCCGCAGTTTGATGACGATCTATACAAAAAAATAAAAGAGATAATTAATGATTATCAATTCGAACTGAATCTCTTTGAAGGAGAATATAACGAAGCACTCGATCTTTTTACCAGCGAAGAAAGTATTCATTTAGGAATTGGAGAAAGAATGAGGTTATTTGCCAAAAAGAAATACGGAACACTTAAGAAATTAGCAGAAGCAATGAAGATTTCTCCACAGCAGCTTCAACAGTATATAAGCGGAAAAAGAGAACCCGGTTCCAGAATTCTAACACGATTATTACGCTTGGGATGCGATGTTAACTGGTTATTGGGCGGCAAAGAAGCTTTAGAGTCTTATAAAATATACAAGCTCGAAAGCGAATTAAGAAAACTACAACAAAGTATTAGCCAGATAAACGCCGTTATTCAGAAAGTAGATAGCGGACATTGATTTTAATTATCTAATTGTAAGAATGTTTTGTGGAGCTAAGGAGGATCGAACTCCTGACCTCTTGAATGCCATTCAAGCGCTCTCCCAGCTGAGCTATAGCCCCATTACAATTGAAAATTCAGAATGGAGAATTGAGAATTAAAAGAACTGATGCAAATTTATAAAAGTTATTTTAAAGCAACAATCGTAAGCTTAAAAATTACTTTTTATACTTCAATTCACTTTCATTTATAACATAATTCCACAATTCCTTACCATCAATATTAAATACTGTGCATTTCAAAATTCGGTTTCTTGCTGGACCGGAAATATTGAAAACTGCAAAGTTATGTTCATCTGTTATTGTTCCAGGAACGCGAAATATATTTTTTTCATCCTTACCGGGTGAAACACCTGCAGTAAACGACGAAATTGTAAAATCGTATAAGGGATACGCACCTTCCCTATCTAATTTTGTTAACACGGAATGATGTCTATCACCAGTTAAAAATATTACCCCTTCAATTTTTTCTTCCTGTAGAAGCGACATTAGTTTAGCTTTTTCTTCAGGGAATTTATCATATGTTTCCAAAAACGGTTTATCTTCCACCGGATTTAGAACTTGCCCGCCCATCGCAATAATTTTGAAAGGAGCTCTGCTTGTAACAAGATTATCAATCAGCCATTGAATCTGTGGGTCGCCAAGCAATTCTCTATAACCAGTTTTTCTATTATTAGGCGTTCTGAAATATCTGTTGTCGAGTAAAAAGAAATCTACATCGCCCCATTGAAAATATGTAGTCATTGAAGAAATCCCGTTAAATCCGAAAGTAGGATTTACCCAGAAAAGTTTATTTGCTTCAAGAGTCTTTTCTTTAAGATAGTATCCTCTGTCGCTATTGTTCGGACCAAAATCATGATCGTCCCAAATTGCATAGTGATGAACTGAGCCAAGAAGAGGTTGCAGCTCAGGTAAAGATCTAGTGTGAGTTATTCTCTTTAATATGCCGCTCCAGGAATCCCAATCGACTTCTCTTAAATAGAAATTATCGCCAAGCCAAATCATAAAATCGGGATGTTTTTCATAAATACTTGTCATTATTTTGTAGTTACTTCCATATGGTTTGCCGGGACGATCATACTGCGTTTCATTTACATAGAAGCAGCTGCCGGTAACAAAATTGAATTCAGGCGGGTTCTCGCGCCATTGCCATAGTTTTTGTGTCTGAAATTTTTGTTCGTAATTTCTCTTAACTGCTTTTCCGTTTATATAAAGCTCATAGTTGTATTTCTGCCCCGGCTCAAGGTTATCTGCAACAAGAGTAGCAGTAAATCCTTTTTCTTTCTCGGTAGTAACTTCCTTTGTAAAAAATTTTTCCTTAGGGTCATTTTCATTCCAATAAGAAAATTTAACCTTGGCAGAAATTTTTGTCTGTGCCCAAAGTCCAACCTCCCTCATTGCTGAATATCCAACCATTGGGCCCGACTGCAACACTTCTTGCGCGTTTAGGTTGGAAAAAAATAATATAATACACAGTAGCAGAATTATACTTTGTCTGGTTTTCATCTTTCACCCGGATGTTTTTATTCTTTTCAAAGATAAAATAAAAAATTGATGGAATAAAGATTTGCATTAGTGATAGTGTAAAATTCTTTTTATGTTTGATTTGTAATTGGTAACAACATAACACATTCCGGCTCAATCATGATAAAGAATGAATATATTAGACTGCGGAAAAATTCAGAGATGTCACTTCGAAGGTTCCCAATTTGTCGGGAGACTGAGAAACCTTATCGTAATCAAAGATTTCTCTCACGATTAATCGGGATCAAAATAACAAGCGATATTTTTCAGAAGCTGCATTTATTATTCTTTTTTACCGCTATAGCAGCAGTTCTTTTAACAGGATGCGATGATACAATAAATCAGGAGGACTTAGA
>DYHC01000253.1 GCA_020724325.1 Melioribacter roseus | reverse complement strand
CTTTTTTCTAATGGCGGTCATTAGAACTTTTTACTAATGACAAATCTGGGTTTATTTTATTTTAGCCGTCAATTCGTTTGTTATGTCATCCCTTAGAGAAAGCAACAAGCTATCCGAACAGTAATTACATCCGGCGGATTAATGCTTTGTTCTTCGGATTATAATCGTCATCAAGTTGAAGAAATAATGAAGAGATATAAATCATAGATATAGTCAGCCGTTACAAATTATTTCTGATATTCAAGAGATAAATAGCCGCTTCTTTTGCCGCGTTATTGAATATCTGCTAATTGTGTTAGTTCAATTGATCGAATTATGTTTTATGAGCAATTACGATCTGGACTAAGCCGAATGTAATGGAATAATATTCCACTTTTAAAAATCCGCTCTGTTTTAATAAATCCACAAGCGCAATTTTTTCATCGAATTCATTTACAGACTCAGGTAAGTATTTGTAAGCTTCACGGTCTTTAGAAATTATTTTTCCGATGAAAGGAAGTACTTTGTTGAAATAAACTAAATAGAGATTCTTAATAGTTCTGTTTTCAGGAAGTCTGAATTCGAGTATTGTGGCTCTGCCATTCTGTTTTAATACTCTGTGAAATTGTTTGAATCCCGCTCTGATATCATAAAAATTTCTTACCCCGAATGCTGCAATAACGTTAGTAAAAGAATCGTCTTTAAATGGTAAAAATTCTGCAGCACACTGGGATGTTTTTCCTTTTATGAAGGGAACCTTTTTATTGATCAAGTGAAGCATATTTATTGATAGGTCGGCACCAAAAATATTTTTAACACCGGATCTAATAGCAGCAAGAGAGAAATCGCCCGTTCCGCATGCAATATCAAGTAACATCGAATTATTATCTAAGCCGGTTAATTGGATAGCTTTTTTCCTCCAGTAGAAATCAATACCAAGACTTAGGAGATGATTCAGAAAATCATACTTGTGAGCAATGGAATCAAAGATTCTTTTTACGCGTTCCTTTTTAGTTATTGTTTCTTTCATTTTAGGAAATTAATTATTACTTTTTTGACAAAAAAATTAAGACTCGATTATGGATAAATATCTAAAAGCTATTAAACAAAACATTTGTGCCATTTGTGTTGATTCCAATGAAAAAGGACGCTGCACGCTAAACGAAAAAGAAACTTGTGCAGTTGAACTATTTCTTCCCAAAATTATTGATATAATTCAAAACAATGAGAATGAAGAACTGACAAAAATATATAAAAACATAAAAGAATCTGTATGCGCAGAATGTTTAGTACAAAATCCTGATGGATATTGCTACTTACGCGAAGATGCAAACTGTTCTCTCGATAGATATTTTTACCTTATAGTAGAGACTATTCAAAAAGTTGATGCCGGTATTTTAACCTGACTTTTTTTAGACAAAGAATAATCAAAGGATTTTTTTCCAATTTCTTTATTCCAGCGGTTATAAATAAATTTACCGCTCCAGAGCGTAAAAATCATAAAAACAATTCCGGCTATAAGATCGATTACATAATGATATCTTAGATAAACGGTAGCAAAAATCAATAACGTTCCATTGATCAGAAAAAAATATTTTAATCGGCTCTTAAACTTGAATGCAAGAAATATTACTAAAAGAGTCATTTGTGTATGTCCGCTCGGGAATACATCACGTTGAACAACCTGCGCAGGATTTATTGTACCGCTTGGAATCGATTCTCCAGAATTTACTATTTCCCTTAGCATATCTGTAAAAAATAATCCGGGCATTTCAATGTTATTAGCTGCAAAATCGTGAAGTGTAAATCTTGGTCCAATTGCAGGAACCAATAAATAACCAATAAACGATAAAATAAAACCATAAACAATAATAAATGAGCTGTAGTCAAGTTCTATTGTTCTATTCTTAAGAATAAACTCTACACAAAGTATTATCGGCAGAAAGAAAAAAGTTGCGTAAACTATTTGCAGTAATTCTGTAAGAACAGGATTAGATATTTTGTACAATTCTACAGTGGGGTCAGTACCAAAAATAAACCGGTCGATCGATATTAAGAAATCGTCATAAATTACACCGCGTATTGGATCAACCATGAAATAAAGCTCTTTGAAAAGAATTAATATCAATGGGACCAGATACCAGTAATGGACGTGATTCCAAATTAGACTTTTGCCTTTCCTTATTTTGCATGCAATTAAAAAAATGAAAAAAAGGATAACCGAATTGATAATCAAATTCAGATACCAGAACTCTACACGATAAAAGAAAATTATATTAAGTAAAGAGAGAAGAGCACAAAACGAGATCACAATTATATCTGTTGCGTTCATAAAGTATTTAAGAGGCGCCGGACTTTTCATTATCAGAGAAAAGCAACAGTAATAATTGACAGATAAATGCTTAACCCGAACACATCATTCATTGTTGTAACAAACGGACCGGTTGCTACAGCCGGATCGGCACCGAATTTTTTAAGAATAAGCGGAATAGAAGCGCCAACAACAGTGGCAAAAATCATAATAACCAGTAAGGAAATGGAAAGTACAATTGAAAACTTTATCTCTGCATTAAAAAGAAAATGAGTTGCAATTATCAATATAGCTCCACACATTATTCCATTTAATAGACCTACAATAAATTCCTTGAATATTTTCTTGTAGCTGTTAGTAAACCATATTTCATATTGGGATAATCTTCTTACCATTACTATTGCTGCCTGAGTGCCGGAGCTGCCGCCCATTGCCATAACGACAGGTATGAAAAAACTTGCAATAAGAATTTTTTCTATTGAAGCCTGAAATGAGGATAGCACCACAGCGCTAATCAATTCACCAAATAATGCAACAAAGAGCCATGGAAGTCTAATGCGAGATATTTTAATGGAGCTGTCGCTTATCTCTTCTTCTTCGGATAACCCGGCAATCTTCTGAATATCTTCTTCAGCTTCTTCGCCTATAACATCAACTATATCGTCAATTGTTATTCGTCCCAAAATTATTCCGTTGTCATTCACAACTGGAATGGAAACAAGGTCGTATTTTTTCATAAGATTAGCAACTAACTCCTGATCGTCTTCCGGATGCACGGTTATTAAATCTTCTTCTAGAATTTCGGAAACCTTTGTTTCGAGAGGATGCAGCAGCAGCGATTTAAGCAAGATAAATCCGATCAGCTCATTATTGGTTTTAGTAACAAAGATATAGTAAATATGGTCAATATTATCGGCTTGTTTTCTTACTTCTTCAATAGCATCACTTATAGTTGCTTCTTCTGTAACACAAACAAAATCGCTGTTCATTATACCGCCGGCAGAATCCTCGCGGTATTTGAGAAGTTCTTTTACATCTTCGGAAGACTCTGGCTCTATATATTCCAGCACCTGCTCTGCTACATTATCCGGAAGCACACCTACAATGTCTGTAGCGTCGTCGGTATCAAGTTCGTCAACTATATCTGCAATTTTTTCTGCTGTTACATCTTCAAGAATCTTTTCTCTTAGATGTTCATCAATTTCTGTAATTACTTCGCTTGCAGTTTCGGTATCTAAGATGCTGAAGGCATATTTTGCATCATTAACATTAAGATGATTTATTATTTCTGCAATATCTGCAGGATGAATATCTTTGAAAATGCCAAGTAAGCTCTGTGAAGCTTGTTCTTCAATCAGTACTCTTATATTATCTACTATTTCCGGATCTTCTTCTAGTAGGTCGTGCAAACTTTTTAATTCTTCAGCCATCCGGATTCTCCTTTAAAAGTTTTGTCAGTTCAATAAAATCACCGGTTGATAATTCTTCCGCGCGTCTATTTAAGGAAAAACTTCTTAAATCTGCGATAGACTTTCTAAATATACTATTACTTAAAGAATTTTTAAGAATCTTTCTTCTGTCTCCGAATGATGCCTTAACTACTTTTATAAAA
>DYHC01000252.1 GCA_020724325.1 Melioribacter roseus | reverse complement strand
TCTCCCAAATGCAAAAAGTAATAATGAACTACAATTAAGAATTTATGTTGAGCGTGATTGTAAACCTGGTACATATAAAGTTCCGTTTACCATTTATAATAGTTCGACTAATAAGTGGTATTATTTTTTAGAACTAAATTTAGAAAATTCTATAGTATCAAATTTTGAACTTAACCAGAACTATCCAAATCCATTTAACGGAACAACTAATATCCAATATTCACTACCAGCTAATACAAAAGAGAATGTACGCCTATTAATCTATGACTTACTAGGTCGGCAAATACGCATTTTGGTTGATGAAGAACAAAAATCCGGAACATATAATGTTACTTGGAACGGAACGGATGATTTGGGAAAACCATGTGCGAGCGGAATATATTTCTACAGAATAAAGACAAATACTTTTCAAGACGTAAAAAAGATAGTATTCCTTGAATAGAGGAGTAAATAGAAATGATAATAAAAGGAATAGAAACAAAAGTTTTAGCATATGTATTCTTACTTAACGCGTTGGTAATCAATACGATAATTGCACAGGGGAAGAATGAAATTACGATTACGATTAGATCGATATCGAATGCCGGATTATCAATACATTTTGATAATGCTGAAAAATTAAGAAAGGAATTTAATTTTAATGAAGCTATTAAAGAATATGAAAAAGTAATTAAAAATAAAGATAATTCCAATTTACTACCTGAAGCAACGTACAATATAGGTTTATGTTATACCTGGCTTAACGACCTAGTTAGTGCCGATTTTTATTTTCGTAAGGTGATAATTGAGTTTGCCAATGACCCGGTTGCTGTTTCTTTTGCTCACTTTGGTTTATCGTGGATTAAAGTTCAACAGGGTAAATATTATGAAGCAATAGAAATCATTGAAAATGATTTGAATAAAAATGAATGCAAAGATTATGAACATAATGCAGTAATGATGTTTCAAATAGGAAAAATCCACAAAAAGTACTTACAAAATTTTTCAAAAGCAGATGCAATTTTCAAAAATATTATTACTACTTATCCAAATTCAAAAATAATCAAGCATCCTTTCTTTGATCATTTAAGAAACAAATAAGAGATGCTTTATGAAAAAAATAAGATTAATTGCAATCTTTTTTGCTGCCTTAATGGTTGTTAATGGTTTTAATTTTGTTACCTACGCTTGGGATTATCCGTTGGATATTGATGTAGTGTATATCAGTTTTAATTACAATACAGGCAGTTATAGTGAAGATGCACTTTCAATTATTCCCGGTTACGGAGGTAGCGTAATACAACGTGAGTGGGATAATGGCGGTTCAACAAATCTAAAGTTTGCTTATATAAAGAGTCAAACAAACAGGAAAATCCAAGTTCAATTCTGGCATAATCAAAATCAAAGTCAAAGTTATAATTTTGCTATTGGAGCCGCTGCTTCAGAAGGGATCAGTTTTGGAGATGTTCCTTATGCGACAGTTTCTTTCCCGAGTAATAATAATGGTTATTCAGAAATAAGGACTTATCAATTAAACGGTACGGTAGCCGGCAGTGTTGGGAAGAGATATGTGAAATTTGCCTGGTGGTGCGTTAATGAAGCATTATCAATGGGTTATACCGGAAATCATTATTACTATACATTGCTTGATGCACCCCAAGCGCCAATGGGCATCCCCTGGACATCTGTACTGGATTATGCTTGTGTTTGGGCAAGTGGGCAAACCTCAGCCGAAAATGCGGCAACTAATATTACAAACTCTTTATATACAAGCGGATTCGATTATGAAACGGGAAGCGGTGCCCCTAGGTATGGAGGTTGGAGTTCATTCTATTTAACTCAATTCATATCTGAATTAGGTAGCGCCTATGAGGTAAATTGTCTTGATATGGGTAAGGCAGTTACTACATTCGGCAACGCAGTTGGTTGTGATTTAAATCTTACAACATTTTCGGGTACATTTGCTTTGAATTGTATTGATCCGATTGGTACGCCTGCCCCAACAAACAATCCTTTTTCTTCACCATTAATCGGTGATGATTGTAGATATGGGGGTTTTGGTTATCATGCATTTTCGCAAAATGCCAGTAATGTTACATGGGATGCTTGCTTAAAATATGATATTGATAGTAATCCCGACAACGTTAGTAACTCAAATCCTGGGTGTGGCACTACTACAACTGGATACTCTTGGATATTACCTTGCAATGAATCGGAATCGGCATATATCCAACGCCTAGTAGATGATTGGACTTCTTGGGAGAATTGTAGTAACCGTTATAATTGCGGTTACTTTACATATGAAAGAGCTTTTGCTGTCAATTAATAAAATAATGTTCGAGGGGTGAGAAAATGAATAATAGATTATTGAGAATTATACAAATCGTAATTGTTATCTGTTGTTTTTTTAACATTACGTTTGCTCAAAACATGAATTATGGATATGATAATTGGCCCGGGAAAAGCGGTGTAATAAAAAGTAATATTGAATTACCTACCCAGCTAATTTCAAAGTTTAATCTCACATTGGCTCAAGGATCAAAAGAAACATCATTCTTCTATAAAATTTCTCTTGATGAAAACGATCAAATAAAAAAAGGGAGATTACAAGCAGAAATATTTTCGAGTATTGAGGAGGCACAATCAGCTTTAGTTGAATATTTAGATTGTCTAACAACACCATATAAACCTCCTCGTTTAACAAACGAAGGTTTTAAAATTGGGGATATTGCATTTGGGGAAGTGAATAATGGGAGCCTACGGATGGCCTTCACAAGAAATAATGTGCTGCTTGTTGTGCATGCACCGATAAACAAAGCTAAGGAAATTGCTCAAGGATTTGACAAGAATATACAAGTGGCCCCCGAATGGAAAAAAGATACATCGAAACCTTCTTTTGTATTGACAGAATAATAATGTGAAATTCCCAAAATGAGCTTATTAAAATTCATAAATTATTAATGTGATGATTGTAATAACTAGTTAACCCCCAGTCCTCAACGAGGTGATTATTAATTTCTATTACCATGTTAAATAGGAAAATGCCATGAAAACAACAATGTTAGTTTTAGATTTAGTGCTTATCTTCTCCTTATTGTCTTGTATCGAGGGTACTATTGTTTCCCCTGAGAAGAATTCAAATGCCATAATTAAAAGGAAATCATTTTATAATTATGTAGAGGATAAAATCCCTTATAAGACTTACGAATACTTATATGATGATGAGGGGAAGCTTCAAAAGATATATCATTATTTAGGTAATCATTCTTCTAAAGCATACGAATATGAATTATATAGATACACCTGTGATAATAAAATTATTAATAGAATTACTTATTCTTACGCAAATGATTCAAGTGGATGGATACTATATGATTCAACCTATTACAGTTATTATAACGGAAGATTAAAGGGCGAAGAAACATTCTATTTTACAGTATCACTAGACCGCGTAGCTTATAAATATGAATACGAAAATTCGCATCTTATAAGAAAATTTAAATATTATAATCATCAATTGGAAAGTTGTACAATGTATGATTATTCAGGAGGTTTTTGTATAAAAGAAACAATGTTCTCTGATAGTTTGGGTATAGATACTATGGAGTATATAATCCATCAGTACGAAAATGGTATTTTAATTAAGTCCGAAAGATTTATCGGCAACGGGAGAAAAATCCAAATTATTACATATACATATAACGATAAAGGTAACGTAATAATTGAGGAAGCAAAACAAACTGATTTTACAATTGTTAAACCGATGTATTATGTCATACGTTATGAGTATTATTAACATGTAGTTGTATGCCAAAGGATTTTTCGTTTATTTTATTTGTGTTCTAACAACGGTTTTAATTTTATCCGACTGCGATTCAGTATGTGCTCAACGTAAATTATGATTGAATCCTGTAATGCACTCCCAAAGTCAAGACAAAAATTATTAAAAAAGAGTAGAGA
>DYHC01000251.1:3407-3952 GCA_020724325.1 Melioribacter roseus | reverse complement strand
TGACAGAGTATAAAGTGTACTGTCATTCTGAGCCGAACGAAGTGAGGCGAAGAATTGATTCGCAGATTCTCAGCCGCTTCGCTCCTCAGAGTGACAGAGTATAAAGTGTACTGTCATTCTGAGCCGAACGAAGTGAGGCGAAGAATCTGTTCGTAGTTCCTCAGTCACTTCGTTCCTTCGGAATAACATTCCTCATCCCGCATGCGGGATTCGAAATTATACTTCTGAATTTTTTTTGAATATTGTCGGACAATTGTTAAATGTATTCACGAAAAATATGTTATTTCATTCAAATGTTACTTTTATCTGCTTATGTATGTTCAAGATAGGAAATAAAATTCTCCTAAATTCTCATCAAAATTGAATAAAAAAATTTAGCCGGATTATTTTCATTTATTAGATCAAAATTAATCAGTAATTTTGTACCACAATTCGGGAGGCATACTATGAAAGAAAAGATTCATGAAAAATCATTACCCAATTTGGTTGATCATACAAAATATTCCATGGATACTCATTTGATATATGGAAAAAACGTGAGCGAT
>DYHC01000251.1:0-3397 GCA_020724325.1 Melioribacter roseus | reverse complement strand
TTACTCTCATCATGTTACAGCACCCATTTCGTCGTCAACAACATTCAGATTAGACTCTGTAGAAAGAGGCGCACAGGGCTTTATTCAATTTGCCAATGTAGAACAGTATGGTGATGCAAGTCCAATTTTTATTTACGACAGATTAGGCGAGCCGAATAAAGACATGCTTGAAGAGAACCTTGCTTATGTTGAAAAGGGAGAAATGGCGGTTAGTTTTTCTAGCGGAATGGGTGCAATTTCCGGCTTACTTGGTGTGCTTACAAAATCTGGCGATGAAATTATTTCTCATCAAACTCTTTACGGATGTACAATTTCACTTCTTAACAATTGGTATCCACGCTACAATATTAAATGGACTCCTATTGATCTTACCGACATGAATATTCTGAAGAATTCAATTTCGGAAAAAACAAAAGTGATTTATTTCGAAACTCCGGCAAATCCTAACATGGTTATTATAGATATTCAGGCAGTAAGAAATATTGTAGATCAATTTAATAAAGAGAGAAGTGAAGTTGACCAGATTTATATTGTAATTGATAATACATTTGCAACTCCATTTTGTCAGCGGCCAATTGAATTTGGAGCAGACTTTGTAGTTCATTCGCTAACAAAAGGTATTGGCGGATTTGGAACAGACATGGGCGGAGTTGTAATAGGAAAAAAGAAATTTCAGGGAATTCTTCAGCTTGTAAGAAAAGATTTTGGCGCCGTGTTAAATCCTAAAAGTGCTTGGTCGATTCTAACTTACGGATTACCAAGTCTTGCAATAAGGCAGCGTCAGCAAATTAAAACCGCATCGCGCATTGCAGAATACTTAAATTCTCATCCAAAGATTGAATTTGTAAATTATCCCGGGCTGCCAAACTTTAAATATTTCGAGACTGCAAAAAAACAAATGATCGATTTTAACGGAAACTTTGCCCCTGGCAGTATGATCTACTTTGCTATAAAAGGCAATAACGTTATTGAAACAAGGGAGATCAGTAAAAAATTTATGGATTATGTGGCGGATAAAGCTTATACAATGACTTTAGCAGTCTCTTTAGGACATACCAGAACATTAATTGAACATCCGGCATCAATGACTCACTCTGTTGTTCCACCGGAAGAATTGGAGACTAGAGGCATTGACCCTGGTGGAATTAGAATTGCAATTGGACTTGAAAATCCTGATGATATTTTATTTGATCTGGATGATTCATTAAAAACAATTTAAGCCCTTTCTATGGAGCTGTCTTAAAGAAAAATTATTCTATGTAGTCTAAGACAGCTCTATTATTTGGATCGATTAATGCAAATTATTAGAAGCAGACTCTTTTCAAAATTTCCAGAAATCATATTCGGTTTTTCTACAAAGATTGGCTTGAATAGAGAAGCGCCGTATTATTTTAATTTGTCGTTTACGGTAGGCGATAATCCGTTAACTGTTAAAGAAAATCGCGAAGAATTTTTTAAACAACTCGGTTTGAACTCATCTCAAATTGCATTTCAGAAACAGATTCATAGTAACATTTTTAAGTTTGTTGAAAACCCGGGATTGATAGGTGAAAGTGATGCATTAATAACAACTAAATACAATATCGGGTTAGCTATTTCTGCAGCAGACTGTACACCTGTTTTTATTTACGATAAGAGAAATAAACTTATTGCAGCGGTTCATATAGGATGGCGGGGAACTCAAAAAAAAATTCTTGAAAATGTATTAAACAATCTGAGCTGCCATTACAATAGTAATCCGGAAAATCTATATTCTTATAGCGGTCCTTCAATTTCTCAATTCAATTATCAAGTTGGAAGCGAAGTAGCTGCATTATTCGATCAAAAATATATTAAAGTGGAAGATCAGAAAATATTTTTAGATGTTGTTTCGGCTAATAAAGACTTCCTTCTTAATTACGGGGTTGAAGAAAAGAATATTGAAGTATCGGAGCTTTGCACATACAAAGAAAAGGATCTGCTCCATTCTTATAGGAGGGATGGTGATATTTCCGGACGGATGTTAGGCGTAATTGCTTTAAAGGAGATTTGATGGATTCAGAAAAGATTAAGATCGGTCTAGGATTTATTCTTATTTGTCTTATCTGGGGTTCAACCTGGCTTTTTATACGTTTGGGACTCGAATCATTAACGCCGTTAATATCTGCCGGAATAAGATTCACGCTTGCTTCGTTACTTGTTTACGGATTAATGAGTTATAAAAAAATTTCTCTTCAAACAGATCCGCTTTCTATCCGGCTTTATCTAATCCTTGCATTTTTTTCATTTGCAATTCCATTCGGACTTGTATACTGGGCAGAGCAATTTATTCCATCCGGGTTAGCTTCAATAATATTTGCTGTAATGCCGTTTGGTGTTATTTTGTTTACAAGAATTGCGATTCCCAAAACAGAAATTAAATTAACACAAATAATAGGCGTGCTGGTTGGATTTATAGGAATAGTAATAATCTTTTCAGAGGATCTAACAATTGATATCTCTAATAATTTTTTAGGGATGATTGCAGTTTTAATAAGCGCTACAATGCAAGCGGGCATTGCTGTAATTGTAAAAAAATACGGCGGTCACTTAAATCCTCTTTCTATGAATTTTCTTCCGCTGCTTATTGCCGGACTTTTAATGATTCCGTTAGCGTTTATTTTAGAAAATAGTTCAACTTGGAAATTTGATCTTATTGCGGTTGGTTCAATTTTATATTTAGCATTCTTCGGTACGCTTATAACATTTACTACATATTATTGGCTCTTAAAAAGGATGAACATTGTTATACTTTCTTTATCAACTTTTATTACGCCAATAGTTGCCGTAATTCTTGGCTGGCTTGTTTTAAAAGAGAAATTTTCTTTTCAAGCATTATCAGGAAGCACTATGGTGCTAATTGGAATTTTATTTGCTAATTTTAACGGGATAATAAATTATATTAAATCGAAAAACTAAAGCATAATGACGAACATTATCCGAATAAAGAACGCAACATTTTATGCTTATCACGGTGCATTGGAGGAGGAACAATCTATAGGCGGTGTGTTTGAAGCCGACCTCGATATCTATACAGATTTTTCAAAAGCTGCCCAAAAAGACGACCTAAAGCTTACTATTAACTACGATGACGTTTATAAATACATTAATAAAATTGTTCACAGCAAGAAATATTATCTTATTGAAACCATTGCTACAATAATTGCAGACGGGCTGCTCGAAAAATATAAGACTATTACGAAGATTGCTGTTCGTGTCCGTAAACACCATGTTCCGGTTGGAGGTGTTTTAGATTATGTTGAAGCCGAAGTTATAAAAGAAAATGGTTCATAATATTTTTCTTGGTTTAGGTTCCAATAAAGGAAACCGGCTTCAGTTTTTATCTGATGCAGTCCATAAAATAAAAGATGAAAACAAA
>DYHC01000250.1:1463-3972 GCA_020724325.1 Melioribacter roseus | reverse complement strand
CTCTACTTTTTTCTAATGGCGGTCATTAGAAACTTTTCCTAATGACAAATCTGGGTTAAACTTATAAAAAATTGTTGACATCATTCTGCAATAAATAATTTATGGCTGACTTGCGCGACAGACTTTAGGGGGTTAATTAATAATCTCATCTGAATATTTATCAGCATAAGCATTTGCCAGTGCATTCGTTTTCGCTTCAATTATTAATCTGATAATCGGTTCGGTGTTGGATTTTCTTAAATGAATCCAGTGATCTTCAAAGTCTATTCTTAAACCATCGTCAAGGTTTATTTTTTCTGCTTTATATCTGTCTGCAAGTTTTTGAATAATAGCATCTGCATTCAAATTGCTTAATTCAATTTTCCGTTTTACGATTGAATAGTTTGGTAACGAATTTTTGAGTGTGCTCATTTTACATCTTGCTTTTGCAAGGTATTGGAGTACAATAGCAGTTCCGATAAGGGCATCTCTTCCAAAATTAACATTAGGCAAAATTACACCGCCGCTTCCTTCTCCTCCAATTACAGCGTCAACTTCTTTCATCTTTTTTACAACGTTTGCTTCGCCAACAGGAGTTCGAAATACTTTGCATCCAAATTCTTTTGCAACATCGTCAATTGCACGAGTAGTGGATAAATTTACTACAACATTTCCTTTTGCTTTAGAAAGAATATGTTTTACTGCAAGTGTAATCGTATTTTCTTCTCCAAATGGTTCTCCTTCTTCAGTAATTAATACGAGACGGTCAACATCAGGGTCTACTACAATTCCAATATCTGCTTTATGTTTTTTTACTGCTTCAAATGTTTCAGTTAGATTTTCGGGTATTGGTTCCGGTAAACGCGGGAATACACCATTCTTTTCGCAATTTAATTCAATTACTTTACAGCCAAGTTTCTTAAGCAATTTAGGCATTGAGTAAGCACCAGCTCCGTTTACACAATCAAGCAGCACTTTGAATTTTTTCCTTTTTATTTTTTCTGCATCAACATAATTCATACTAATCACTGCATTTATGTGGTTAACTAAACCTTTGTTATAGTCAATAACTTTTCCAAGCCGATTCCACGGCGCAAAATTCCTTGTAGCATCGTCCATCATCTGTAAAAATTTAATATTTTCTTCGGGACTTAAAAACTCACCATTACTATTCAGAAGTTTTAGTGCATTCCACTCATTTGGATTATGGCTGGCAGATATCTGTATTCCGCCGGCTGCATTAAGGTGTTTTACATTGAAAAGTACTGTTGGAGTAGGGCAGATTCCGATATCAATTACGTCATTCCCTTTAGCTGTAAGAGTTCCAACAACAATATTACGTACCATTTTTCCAGAAATTCTTCCGTCGCTTCCTAAAACAATTTTACCATTACCGCAGAAATCGGCATATGCAGCTGTAGAGCGGACTATTACCTCAGGGTCGAATCCGTCACCAACTATTCCACGAATGCCTGAGATACTTATCATTAATGTTGGCATAACAACCTCTTAAATATTACAGCTAAATTTAATAACTTTGGCTTCAAAAATATCCTAATTAATGATCGGGAAAAAAGTATTATTAAAAAAAATTGATAAGTTTCTTTCAAAGAGGTTTGGAATTCCTACAAGGCAGAACCCGCTTCCCAAACCAATTGATACGCTGATAGCTGCAATATTATCCCAGAATACAAATGACAATAACTCCTACCGCGCATATAAAAACTTAAAAAATAATTTCGGTAAATGGGAAGAAATTATTTGTGCAAAACGATCTCAAATTGAAAAACTGATTCAAATCGGCGGACTTGCAAAACAGAAATCGATCGCAATAAAAAATCTTGTCAATACTCTAAGCGAAAGAAACGATATTAATCTTAAATTCCTTAATGAGCTGGATAACAGCGAAGCGCTAAATCAACTTACAAAATTTGAAGGTGTGGGTCTCAAAACCGCTTCGTGCGTTCTTCTGTTTGCCCTTAATAGAAATGTTTGTCCGGTTGATACTCATGTTCATAGAACTGTAAATAGAATTGGAATCGTAAGTGAAAAGACTCCCGATAAGACTTTCAATTCTCTAAACAACATCTTACCGGATGGTGTTGCACATTCACTACATACCAATCTGATAAGATTGGGACGAGAAATTTGTAAGCAATCAAAACCTGATTGTTTGGTTTGTCCGCTCCTTAAACTATGTAAATACGATGCCAAAAATTTTTCAGGCAGCATGAAAGTCACTACAAAATCTTTTATGCTGTTAGACAACGTCTAAGAATATTAATTTCTCAAATGCTATTCCTTCTGTGATGCTTTGTGTCTACCCGATGAAGCTCTACAGAATAAATAAAACAAAGAATACCAAAAGAGGCGCGAAGATACACTGAATGAGGGTAATAAAAACTGTAAAATTGTTTTGGCTGTCATGAACGAATAATTTGACTTATGTGTTAAATTGAAATAAGAGTATAAGTTTGTTTTAAGGATGTAGATACTTATATTTCTATGCCAATTCTCCTAACATTTCGGT
>DYHC01000250.1:0-1453 GCA_020724325.1 Melioribacter roseus | reverse complement strand
ACGAAATTGCGGTTTTAGGCGGTGGACCTGGCGGCTATGTGGCTGCTATTAGAGCCAGTCAGCTCGGTTTTAAAACCGTTGTTATTGATTTGGATAACCTGGGCGGAATTTGCCTGAATTGGGGCTGCATTCCTACAAAATCCTTACTTAAAAATGCCGAAGTCTTTGATATGATAAAAAATCATTCTACCGATTTCGGAATTACTACTGAAGGATTGAATTTCGATTTTAAAAAAATAATAAAACGAAGTCGTGACGTTTCAGACAGAATTACGAAAAATGTAGAGCTGCTTGTTAAGAAAAATAAAGTTGACCGTCTCCGTGGATTTGGTAAATTAGTTTCTAAAAATCAGATCGATATTTTTGATAACGACGGTAAAAAAATCGATTCGATAAAAGCTGATAAAATAGTTATTGCTACAGGTGCGCGTCCAAAAACTTTACATACTATTCCGGTTGATAGAAAAAATATTATTACTTCAAAAGAAGCAATGACACTTGATAAACAGCCCAAAGAATTAATTGTGATTGGAGCCGGCGCAATTGGTGTTGAGTTTGCATATTTCTATTCCGTTTTTGGAACAAAGGTTACGATAATTGAAATGATGAATAATATCCTTCCGGTTGAAGATAAGGAAGTATCGGAAACTCTCGAAAAAAATTTTAAGAAGAGAGGAATTGAGATCTATACTTCAACTAAAGTAGAAAAAGTTGAAGTTACCAAAGATGGGGTTGTTGTTGCGGTTGATAACGACGGAAAGAAAATTGAATTAAAGGCAGAGAAAGTTTTAAGTGCAATTGGAGTAACGGGAAATGTGGAAGGATTTGGTTTAGAAGAATTAGGAATTGAGTTAGAGAGGAATCATATAAAAGTAGATAAGCTCACGTATCAAACCAATATTCCGAATATTTATGCAATAGGCGATGTAATTGGCGCACCATGGCTGGCTCATGTTGCAAGTGCCGAAGGAATTTATTGCATAGAGACAATTAAAGGATTGCATGCAGCTCCTATTAATTACGATACTATTCCGGGCTGTACATACTGTATTCCACAGGTTGCAAGCGTAGGGATGACTGAAGCAAGGGCAAAAGAATCCGGTTACGATGTAAAGATTGGTAAATTCCCATTCATGGCAAACGGAAAGGCGTTTGCCGCGGGTGATAGAGATGGTTTTGTAAAACTTGTATTCGATGCAAAGTATGGAGAATTGCTTGGTGCTCATATAATAGGACCGGAAGCCACCGAATTAATTGCTGAGCTTACACTAGCAAAATCGATGGAAGCTGCATACGAATCAATTGTTAAAACGGTTCATGCGCATCCAACTTTATCAGAATCAATAATGGAAGCTGCTGCTAATGCTTATGGCGAATCAATCCATATATAGAAATTTAGATTACTCCGATCTCGGATTAATTGATTACAAAATTGCCTGGAGTCTTCAGAAAG
>DYHC01000249.1 GCA_020724325.1 Melioribacter roseus | reverse complement strand
AAATAAAACATCCTTCTGAAGGTCGAGTTCGCGCGCCATACGCTCGCATTCAGAACGATCCGGTCCATCTCCTATAAGTACCAGCTTTACCGGTAATTCTTTTTTTACTTTTTCAAGAACTCTAATTGTATCGGTTACTCTCTTTACTACTCTAAAGTTTGATGTATGTATTAGAATTTTCTCTCCGCTGGAAGCAAGATGTTTCTTGAACGGTTTATCCTCGGCGGGCTTATATTTATCAATATCAATAAAATTATAAATTACGTCTATCTCTTTGTTCACACTAAAATTAGTTAGTGTTTTCTCTTTCAAAAAGCGCGATACTGCTGTTACACCGTCGCTCTCTTCAATGCTGAATTTAACAAGCGGCATAAAACTAGGCTCAAGCCCCATCAGAGTTATATCGGTTCCATGCAGTGTAGTAATAAATTTTATTTTTCTGCCAGACTTTTTCCAAACCTGTTTTGCCAGGTATGCACTTACTGCATGCGGAATTGCGTAATGAACATGCATTAAGTCAAGATCCTCATATTCAATTACTTCAAGCATCTTGCTTGTTAAAGAAAGATCATAAAGGGAATGTTCGAAAAGGGGATATGTACTTGTCTCTACCTCATGAAAAAATACATTATTTACAAATCGTGTTAGGCGGTGAGGTATTGCATAACTAATAAAATGTATTTCGTGCCCTAACGATGCCAAAGCCAATCCAAGTTCTGTTGCTACTACGCCGCTTCCTCCGTAGGTTGGGTAACAAGTGATTCCTATTTTCATATAATTCTTTCAATAAGTTATTATGCAGTTGATTATCTTTTACCGGTAGAAAAGGAAAAATCTCTTACATCAAAATACGGCAATTTTTTAATAATGAAAATCTTATTGATCGGTCACTCTATACTCGATAAAATTGAAGAGGGAAATCGAATCCGGATTTCGCCTGGAGGAATTTATTATTCACTGCTTGGTTTATTGTCAATAAAAAAAACATCGGATCAAATCTTTTTACTTACCGGTTATAATAAAAAATCCTTTTACCTTTTCAAGAACCTATATTCCAGAGTTGATCTGCAATATTCAACAGAATTGAACCTTTTGCCCGAAGTACTTCTCCAATTACCCGAAGGCGAAGAACGAAAAGAAACTTACACATATCTTTCAACCGAATTATCAATTAAAAAGATTAGGAACTGGAATTACTTCGACGGGATCTTGATTAACATGATTACAGGATTTGATATTTCATTAGATAAAATAAAACTGATTAGAAAAAGTTATAACGGAATTATCTATTTCGATTTACACACTCTTTCGCGCGGAGTAGATAAAAACTTGGTTAGAAATTTCAGACTTGTTCCGGATGCCTTAGAATGGATTTCTAATGTTGATATAATACAGTGTAACGAAAATGAATTATTTACACTTTCCAAAGCGACAAACCGAATGGATGTAATAAATTCTATTCTCCAAGTCGGACTAAAGTATTTAATTGTTACACACGGAGAGGGCGGAGCAGAAATAATTTTTAAAGAGGGTGAAGAAATTAAATCACTCCATCGTCCGGCATTACAAGTAAATGTAAAGAATAAGGTAGGTTGCGGCGATATCTTTGGGGCAGTATTTTTTTATAATTATCTTTACCATAAAGATATTGATTATTCGCTTGAACAAGCAGTTAATTCAGCCGGAAAGGCAGTATCGATAAATATTTTAGAAAATCTTAATTCTTTCTTGCATGATTAATGGAAGCATGTTAAAAACCAGGATACTTATAATTGGTTCAAACGGAATGCTGGGTCAAAGGCTGATAAATTTCTTTTCTGTTAATTCCAATGTTGAACTGCTTTGCGTCTCCAAGGAAGAAAAATCTTTCATCGATAATATTGAATATCGTTCTCTTGACATAACACAAAAACAAAAAGTAATGGATATAGTTTTAGATTTCTTCCCGGATTATATTATTAATGCCGCAGCATATACAAGTGTTGATAAAGCAGAAGAAGAAAGAGAGATTACCTGGAAGATAAATGTAAACGGCGTTGAGAATATCGCATTATATAGCTGGACGATTGATGCGCATCTAATTCATATTTCGACAGACTATATTTTTGACGGAAAGAACGGTCCATATTCTGAAGATGATAAACCATCGCCAATCAATTATTATGGAAGGTCTAAGCTTGCATCAGAAAATTCAATACGGACAAGCGGCGTACGCTTTACAATAGTGCGATCCAATGTTTTATATGGTCCGGTAAAATTTGGCAGAAATGATTACGTGAAATGGGTTGTTGAATCACTCAGGTCGGGCAAAGAAATTAGAATTGTAAAAGATCAATTTAACAATCCTACCTTTATTGATGATATTTGTCTTGCAATAAATAAGTTAATCGAATTTAAAAAAGAAGGTATTTTCAACATTGCCGGTCCCGAAATACTTTCTCGTTTGGATTTTACATATAGAATTGCAGATTATTTTTCGTTGGATAAAAAACTAGTAACACCTATTGTTACGGAAGACTTAAAACAGCCGGCACCTCGTCCTTTGAAATCGGGTTTAATAACATTAAAAGCCGAAACCCAGCTTGGATTCCGGGCTACAAGTATTACGGATTCATTTGCAGTAATAAGAAAGTATCTCGGCTTGTAAGTTAATTTCCCATAAAATATTAGCGTTTCTAAGCAATGTTGAGTAGTTTATTTCGATAAAATAATTGACAAAAAGTTAATTTATTAAGAACTTACAGTAGTAATTAGAGGATTTATCCAATAGAAATTCAATAGGAGGAAAAAATGAAAAAATTACTATTAACGCTTACAATTATTCTTTTTGCAAGTGCTGCAACTTATGCTCAGGTTCAAGTACAAAGCGGAACATTCTTTTACAGCAAAGATCAAAATAAAGACAATTACACATTGCACTCAAACCAGGGAAAAAGAATTGTAGAATATGAAATTAATTTTCCAAAACCATTCGATAAAAAACCGAAAGTAGTTATTATGCCTTCTTTACTTGATGCAGAAAGAGCAACACAGGTTAGATACAGCATAAGAGCTTCAGGTGTATCAAGAGATGGTTTTGTTCTTCTGGCTGAAGTATGGGGCGATACACAATTAAACTCTATAGGCGGATTCTGGTTTGCTCATACAGAAGAATAATTAATACAATATTTACATTATGCCGTTCTTCAGAATATGTCGAACGGCTTTTTTATTTTTTCTCAGCTGTAAAAGACTATAAAAAAAGAGACACCTCCCATACAGAAAAACCTATAATAAGTATCTATGAATTGGCAAAGATAAAGAGCAGGGCTGATGAATATCATAAAACTTTTTAGCCAGAAATTACAGATCGAAAAAATCTTTTTCATAAATGTGTAAGTATCAGACCGGCAAACAAAACAAGGGAATAAATAGCTGAACACATTTAGCAACTATTCTCTGTTCATTCTGTACTCAGAATGAGCATTCAAGAATTTGATGTTCAAAAAACCATTCAAAGAGCATTAGAAAAAATGTACTTCGGTTGAACTACGACTTATCACTGGTAATGGTTTTCAGTACATCTCAAAAGATTTTGCTGAGTATCTGAAGTTTGTCGGGCTGCAGCATATTCTTACATCAATTGCTTATCCTAGGGGCAATAGTAAGTCAATATAAATCCGCAGCCGAATTCCATTTTGTATATCACTCCAATTGTTAGAATCCACCAAGTCAGATTCTGTTATACTATTACAATAACAGACGAAATACATCATAGTACTTATCAGGCACTTCAAAAATAAACTACTCCTCATTTTCTCTCCTCCCTCAATTAAAATCGCATATTATGCTAGAAATTCTGGTGAAGTAGATTCCGCTTTATTAACTATGTATCACTCTATTCGAAATTCTATTCCAGCTTTCCTTGAGATTACATTACTCTCATTTATTACAATAAATGTTATGCTTAAGTTGGAATATGACTTTTGTTAAATTGAAATTTGTGTAACC
>DYHC01000248.1 GCA_020724325.1 Melioribacter roseus | reverse complement strand
TTTCCACAAATAAGGAATTTTTGGCACGGAATAAAAGTTACAGCGGGTACATATGATGACCCAAGTGATGCCGGCGACTTAAATCACTTTAAAGCTTTAGCCACTGCCATCTCTGCAACAGTTGGAATCGGAAATATTGCCGGAGTGGCTACGGCAATTTATTATGGCGGACCCGGTGCACTTTTCTGGATGTGGATGACAGGTTTATTTGGCACGGCATTAAAATTTGCCGAGGTTTCCCTCGCCCATAAACACAGAGATATTCTGCCCGATGGCTCTGCAGCCGGCGGACCAATGTACACAATTGAAAAAGGTTTAGGCCCAAAATGGAAATGGCTTGCAATTCTATTTGCATGTTTTGCAGTTATCTGCTCTTTTGCAACGGGTAATGCAATTCAGGCATTTACTCTTTCCGATCAATTGTATTCGGAAACAAAACAAATTCTTGGCATCGCAAGTTTTTGGACTATTCAACATAATATCATCGGTAATTTTTCTGTATCATACACTCAAATAATAATCGGATTATTACTATCAAGTTTAATTGGTCTTGTAATTATTGGCGGAATTAAAAGGATTGGAAATGTTACAGGATTCCTCTCCCCTTTTATGGCTGTAGTTTATGTTTTTGCTTCACTTGCAGTATTAGTAGCAAATTTACATGATGTAATTCCAGCATTCGGTAGAATTTTTGAATATGCATTCAATCCGCCTGCTCAAATTGCCGGTGTTGGCGGCGGTACATTTCTTATCTGGTTGAATACTGTATTGTGGGGAGTTAAACGCGGATTATATTCAAACGAATCCGGGCAAGGCAGCGCACCAATTGCTCATGCTACTGCTAAAACAAAATACGGCGTAAGAGAAGGAACTGTTGCATTATTAGAACCTTTCATAGACACGATTACTATTTGCACACTAACCGGCTTAGTAATTATAAGTACTGAATCCTGGCATCATACACAGTTTTATGTTAATCACATTGATCCAAATTTCCAGGGAACTTTATACAATGCAAGCTTACTTACTTCATTGGCATTTAAACAGGGTTTAAGCTGGCTGTTCGATTATGGCGATAAAATTGTAACGCTTGGTGTCTTATTATTTGCAACATCTACAATTATTAGCTGGTCTTACTACGGCGATAGAGCCTCGCATTATTTATTCGGGCAGAAAGCAATTCTTCCATACAAATGGGTATTTATTCTATTTGTATTTATTGGAGCTATTGCAGAACTTGAAGCCATTTGGGCGTTTGGAGATGCTGCCCTTGGATTTATGACAGCACCGAATCTAGTAACAATTATTTTATTATCCGGCGTATTGAAGAAGGATGTAAAGAATTACTTTTCTATGAAGCACATTCCTCATAAGGAATTAAGTAAGGGAAAAAGTAATTAAAAATAGGACCTGAATTTAGAAGAAGAATAAAGCTGTCTCAGAATTGCTAAAATCAGCTTAAGTGGTTTCGATTTTATTTTAAAGCCGAAACTTTTTAGCGGTATTAATCACCTTTGAGACAGCCCCGTTTTTTATCCGAAAAATGTTTCGGCAACTTTTAGCAGATCGTCATCAACAGTTTTAAGCGTTCCGGTAGCGTCGGCTAAATCGACTGCAACAATGTCCTTCCCTCTTAAAGCTGCCATCTTACCCCAGAATCCATTATTAACTAGATCAGCAGCAAATACGCCGTAACGTGTAGCAAGAACTCTATCGAAAGCAGTTGGACTTCCACCTCTTTGAATGTAGCCAAGAATTGTAGCCCTTGTTTCAAAGCCGGTTCTTTTTTCAATTTCTTCTGCAATAACATTACCAATACCGCCAAGCTTAACATGCCCAAAAGCATCTTTCTTAAGACTACTTAATATGAACGAACCGTCTCTATCGGATTGATCATCCGTTTGAATTTTTGCACCTTCCGAAACCACAACAATACTAAAACTTCTTCCGCTTTCATGACGTTTTTTTATAACATCGCAAACCTCGTCAATGCTAAACGGTTTTTCTGGAACTAGAATAATATCTGCACCGCCAGCTATTCCAGAATGGATTGCAATCCATCCGGCATGTCTTCCCATAACTTCTACAACCATTACTCTGTTATGAGCTTCTGCAGTTGTATGCAAACGATCGATTGCTTCGGTTGCAATATTTACAGCGGTATCAAAACCAAATGTATAATCTGTTGCATTTAGATCATTGTCAATTGTTTTAGGAACGCCTACTACTTTTACTCCGGATTTATATAGTTTTGAGGCAATACCAAGTGTATCTTCGCCGCCGACTGCAATAAGGGCATCAATTCCATTAGCTTCCAAATTCTTCTTAACTGTTTCTTCACCATTCGGTACCTTATAAATATTTGTTCTTGAAGTTCCTAATATAGTACCACCTCTATGAAGAATACCGGAAATTGAAGCTCTGTCAAGTTTACAAAGATTATTCTCAATTAGTCCGCGCCACCCTTCTCTAATTCCTATTACTTCATGCCCGTACTGCAAAGATTTTCTAACCACTGCTCTAATTACTGCGTTCAATCCGGGGCAGTCCCCTCCTCCGGTTAAAACACCTATTTTCATTTTTTACCTCTTATTTTTATAACAATTTTAAATTGGCAAACTTAGATAACAATTGTTTTGTCCCGCTTTCATCAAAAGCAATTGTAACACGCTGAAGTTCGCCAGTACCAACTATCTGTAATATTTTGCCAACACCAAATACCTGGTGAGCAACACGACTTCCAACACGTAATGATCTTCTTTCCTGGTCATAGTCATCATAACTTTCCTGATAAAATTCATCAGTAAGATCTCTTTTTCTTCTTCCGGATTTTCTACCGCCGGTACCATTCAATTCTTCAAATGTATCTTCATCAAGTTCATCCAAAAATCTAGATTTGCTTTGATATGCAACTTCTCCAAATCTGTAACGAGAACGTGCATAAGTTAAAAATACTTTTTGTTGTGCCCTTGTTAATGCTACATAAAACAGCCTTCTCTCTTCTTCCAATTTCGAATCTGAATCAAATTTAGGATTCAGCGGAAAGATATCTTCTTCAAGACCGGTAACGAACACAAGCGGAAACTCAAGACCTTTTGAACTGTGAACAGTCATTAGAGTTACTGAATTCTCTTTTTCGTTATATTGATCAACACCTGAAACAAGAGATACTTCTGCTACAAAGTCATCAACTTTAGAATCAGGATTTTCTTTGCTATACTGTTGCACTGCCGAAAGGAGTTCCTGAATATTATCATACCGGCTCATAGATTCAGGGGTGTTTTCCTCTTTATAGATTTTCAGAATACCAAGCTCATCAACAAGAGCAGAGGTTAGTTCGCCAATAGAAAGTTTTTCTTTCAGGTCAATGTACTTATCGAGAAGTAATTTGAACTGCTTTACGTTCTTCTGTATTCTTTCTTTAACTTCTATAACTTCGAATACACGAGTCATGGTTGTGAAGAGGGAAAGATTAAGTTTGCGTGCAAACGCTATCAATTTGGAAATTGACGTATTCCCTATTCCTCTTTGAGGAAAGTTCATTATACGCAATAAACTTTCTTCATCATTCTGATTGGTGAGAACTCTTAGGTATGCAATAACATCCTTCACTTCTTTTCTTCTATAGAATTCTACGCCGCCCACAATTTTATAAGGAATTTTTTCTCTTCGTAATGCATCCTCAAGAGCACGCGACTGCGAATTAAGACGGTAAAAAATTGCAATATCATTAAGAGAAATTTTGCGGGTACTAATTTCTTTTTTAATTCTTTTGGATATCAGAAATGCTTCATCTTTTTCATCGGAAGCTCTTATTAAAGTAAGTTCTTCTCCGTCATTATTTTCAGTCCATAAAGTCTTTGTTATTTGTTCGGTATTATTTTTAATAATTGAATCTGCGGCAGCAAGAATCATCTTGGTTGAACGGTAATTCTGTTCAAGGCGAAAGATTTTAGCTCCTTTAAAATCCTTTTTAAAGTTGAGCATATTTTTTATTTCTGCTCCGC
>DYHC01000247.1 GCA_020724325.1 Melioribacter roseus | reverse complement strand
TATGGATTTTGGATAGTAAAAAACTATCGTGAAGCTTATAATCTCTATGCATCAAACGGAATTCTTTTTAACCATGAATCACCACGAAGAGGGGAAACATTTGTAACTCGTAAAATTACTCGTGCTGTCGCAAGAATAGTTTTAGGTCTGCAAGAGAAATTAATACTTGGGAACTTAAATGCTAAAAGAGATTGGGGCTATGCACCAGAATACTGTGAGGGGATGTGGAAAATTTTACAGAATCCAAATGCTGAAGATTTTGTACTTGCAACCGGGGAATCACATTCTATCCGGGAATATTGTGAAATTGCATTTAAAGAAGTCGGTATTGAACTTGAATGGAATGGCAAAGCTGAAAATGAAATCGGAATTGTTAAATCATTTGACCCGTCTGTCATTCTGAGGACGGCGAAGCATGACGAAGAATCTAAATCAACCAATAAACCAAGCATTCTATTTGCTACTGATCACAGATCACCGATAACTGATCACTCATCACCGATCACTGGAACACCAGTCATTTCCATTGACCCCGCATATTATCGGCCTACTGAAGTTGATTTTTTGATTGGTGATGCATCAAAAGCAAAGAAATTATTGAATTGGCAGCCGGATGTTAAATTTGAAGAATTAATAAAGATTATGGTTAAATCTGATTTAGTTAAAACTCTCAAACGAGGTTATTGATCTGTGAAAATCTGTTTAATCAGTTTAATCTGTGTGCTATTATGATTGGTAAGAATTCAAAACTCTACATCGCCGGGCACACGGGCATGGTCGGATCTGCTCTGATGCGTAAATTTTCTTCAGAAGGATTTACTAATTTAGTTACACAAACATTTAAGGAGCTCGATTTACGTATACAAGCTGAGGTTGAGAAATTTTTTGAGATTGAAAAACCCGAATACGTTATTATTGCTGCAGCAAAGGTTGGCGGTATTCTAGCAAATAATACTTACCGTGCTGAGTTTCTTTATGATAATTTGATGATCCAATCCAATATCATCCATGCCTCATTTAAGCATGGCGTTAAAAAGTTAATCTTCCTCGGCAGCTCGTGCATCTATCCACGTGACTGTCCGCAACCGATTAGAGAAGAATACTTATTAACCGCACCTTTAGAAAAAACTAACGAACCGTACGCAATTGCAAAAATTGCCGGTATTAAATTATGCGAGAATTATTATAAACAGTATGGCTGTAATTTTTATTCTGTAATGCCTACAAACCTTTATGGTCCGAATGACAATTTTGATCTCGCTACTTCACACGTCCTTCCAGCTCTCATTCGCAAATTCCATGAAGCATGTGCTGAGCAACGTCGAAGCACTATAACCGATAACCGATCACCGATAACTGATTTCCGATCACAGAACACCGATAACCCTGTCCTGAGCTTGTCGAAAGATCAATCACTCATCACTCGTAACTCATCACTCATCACTCATCACTCATCACTCATAACTCATAACTCCGTCCCCGTCTGGGGCTCCGGCACTCCTCGCCGCGAATTCCTTTATGTTGATGACTTAGCTGATGCAATCTATTACCTAATGCTTAAAATTGAAGCAAAAGATATTTATGAGCAGGGGTTGACTCACTTAAATATTGGAACGGGCAAGGATTTAACTATAGCAGAGTTAGCAGAATTGATAAAAGAAGTGGTTGGATTTAATGGAAAAATTGTTTTTGATAATTCTAAGCCGGATGGAACACCAAGAAAACTTTTAGATGTAAATAGAATTAATAATCTTGGATGGAAATTCTCAGTCAACTTAAAAGAAGGTATTGAGAAAACATATAGATGGTTTTTGGTAAATTATAAGTGAATGCCTGATGCAGCGTTTGAAAAAAAAGAATTATGATTGAAATAAAATTATTTTTTGTGTATGACAATTCTAAAGTATTGCATCTTTTTCGGTAATTGAAAAATTATTGAATAACATTTGATGTTGAAGAAGAGAATAATCAGTTCAGACTACATTTAGTAATAAGCAAAAACCAGGTGGCAAAACTAAATTGAGCATAAAGTAAAAAAACATGCAGCCATGCAGCCATACAAATATTCGTACAAGAGGTAACTATTGAAGGTACTTGTCACAGGCGGCGCCGGATTCATCGGCTCTAACATAGTTGAAGAACTTCTCAAACGAAATTACCCGGTGCGTGTGCTCGATAACTTCTCCACAGGCAAACGTGAAAACCTCAGCGAGTTTATGAATGACATAGAATTAATTGAAGGAGACATCTGCAGCTACCATATTGTCTTCGAAGCTGTGAAGGAAGTTGATATTATCCTGCATCAAGCCGCTCTTCCTTCTGTTCCCCGCTCTATAAAAGACCCGATCGCTACAAACGAAGTTAATGTTGTCGGCACACTGAATATCCTTGAAGCAGCTAAGAATGCAGGAGTGAAACGCATAGTGTATGCTTCCTCTTCCTCCGTTTACGGAGATAATCCCGAGCTTCCCAAGCACGAAGGAATGACTCCCAATCCCCTTTCTCCTTACGCAGTGAGCAAGCTTGCAGGTGAACATTACTGCAAAGTATTCTCTAAGCTGTACGGGCTCGAAACTGTCATCCTCCGCTACTTCAACGTCTTTGGTCCCCGTCAGGATCCTAACTCGCAGTACTCCGCTGTTATACCTAAGTTTCTAAAGTTTATGTCCAATGACCAGCCGCCAACAATTTACGGCGACGGCACACAGTCCCGCGATTTTACTTATGTTGCCAACGTTGTGGAAGCAAACATACTTGCTGCAACTAAAGAAATAGAAACTCCTGTTATAATGAATTGTGCAACTCACGGGCAGGTAAATATCAATGAATTGGTTGAACAGATAAACAAGCTATTAAGAAAAACCATAAAACCTGTTTATGAAAAGAAACGACCCGGTGATATTCTCCACTCTTATGCAAACATAGATTTGATAAAAAAGAAGCTTAACTATAATCCTGAATTTTCTTTTAACGCCGGATTGGAATTACTTATATCTGCCGAAGGATGATGAGCCTATGGATCAAATCTAAATCAGAAATAATTATAAATTGTAAATTGTACATTATTCATTTTATTGTGCGCAGTGTTAAAACCCGATTATTATATTACCAAAGTAAAACATATTAATTAACTATTAAATAAAATCTGTAACCTGAAGTTTACTAAAATGGAAATAAAAGATATTATTATTCAAATAGAGAAGCTGCCCGTTAAAGATAAGATGCTGATTATTGAACAAACAGCAAAGTCCATCCGTGAAAGTGATATTAAAGAACAAATCAGCAGAGCCGTGGAGGAGCTTAGAGAAGAGTATAAAACAAACAGAGAATTAACTTCGTTTACTGATATTGACTTCGAGAACTTCTATGAATCAAGGTGACATCTGGCTTATAAACCTTGACCCAACCATAGGAGCAGAAATCAGAAAAACGAGACCTGCCGTTATTGTAAATGATGATTCCCTGGGGCGATTGCCTCTAAAAATTATTGTCCCAATTACTGATTGGAAAGACCGCTATTCCGTTGCTCACTGGATGGTAAGAATAACTCCGGATAACCAAAATAATCTTACTAAGATATCTGCCGCCGATTGCTTTCAGGTTAGATCAATTTCTGAACAAAGATTTGTTAAATCCATAGGCAAAGTTGATGATGTAATTATCGAACAAATTAAAAATAGTCTTGCAAGGGTGTTTTCTATAAGTTTTTAGCTTTATAATAGTTTTGTTCTCTCAATTATGTTTATTCTAAAATTCATACGACTAATGACTAATGACCAATGTCCAGTTATTTACGGAGACGGCTCTCAGTCCCGCGACTTTATTTACCCGCCGAATCCGGCTTCGCCCGGAGAAGGCAGGCTTATCCATCAATGCCGGACAGGCGTTGCTAATGTAGTAGAAGCAAACATACTTGCTGCAACTAAAGAAATAGAAACACCAGTTGTTATGCTTGTCTCGTGAAATGCGAAGCATATTTAACGTGAAACTGCGCACACACGGACCCGTCAAAGAGCCGGGC
>DYHC01000246.1 GCA_020724325.1 Melioribacter roseus | reverse complement strand
GGAAATGTTAGAGGCAGACGATTCTACACAAATAACAATTAAAGATGAATTTGTTCATCTGAACAATGAAAAAACCGATATCGATTGGATAAAGATAGTTAATAGTGCATATGTGAATAAAGTAAGCTTGTCTGCTCAGGCGCATCATGCTACTCCTAATATCTATTTTGACCGTCAGAAAATGAAGGGAGACGCATTTGCATATCATGTTTACGGAACTGCATTTGTAGAAGCAACAGTAGACTGCTTAAGAGGAACTTATGTAATCGACTCTGTTAAAGTCGTTCATGATTTTGGTAAAAGTATTCATCCTGTTACAGACCGTGGACAGGCAGAAGGCGGAATTGTTCAGGGACTTGGCTGGGTGACACTCGAAGAAATCATCTATAATGAAAACGGAAAGTTACTAACCGATGCTCTTTCCACTTATAAAATTCCTGATATTCACTTTGCACCTAATGAATTGGAAATCCATTTTCTTGAAGATGTTCCTAATCCTTATGGACCTTTTCAGTCCAAAGCAATTGGCGAGCCGCCATTTATGTATGGAATCGGCGGATACTTCGCTGTTATTAACGCAATGAAATCATTCAGACCAGATAAAAATATTATTTACAACTCACCTTTAACTAACGAAAAAGTTCTTATGTGGCTCCATTCAACCGATTAATGATTCCGAAAGAAGTTTCAACTAAGAATCGTTTTAGGTAAATTTGTTCTGTATTATTGAGATTATTTTGAGGAAAGGTAATGAGTAATTGGAATTGGCAAGTTGAAAATAAAGACTATCTTCAAAAAACTATTAAACGCTGCCGGGAAAAAAAAATAATACTTCCCACATTCGAACAACTAAAAAAACCCGCGACAATTCCTGAATCAATAAAAACAAAATTAAAATCTGTCGGGTTACATGAAACAAATCCTCTTAATCTTTTTCGCATCAATTGGCGCAACGATCCGGTTACGGGCGGAATAGGCGAAATTAATTTTTTAGAAATTCCAAAAGAGATTACAGGCGTAAAAGCAAGAATTATTGGATTGGTAGGAAAGTATTTTCCAACCGGCGCACATAAAGTAGGTGCAACTTACGGTTGTCTTGTACCATATCTTGTTACAGGTAGATTTAATCCTGAATATCATAAATCTGTTTGGCCCTCAACGGGTAATTATTGCAGAGGCGGCGCTTTCAATTCTGTGTTACTAAATATTCATGCAGTTGCAATTCTTCCGGAAGAAATGAGCAAGGAAAGATTCGATTGGCTTAAACAAATTGGTGCGGAAGTTTTTGCAACCAATGGATGCGAAAGTAACGTAAAAGAAATTTATGATAAATGCCATGAGCTGGAAGCGATAAGCGACGAGTATCTTATTTTTAACCAGTTCGATCAGTTCGGAAACCCAATCTGGCATTATGAAATTACAGGCTACACTATTGAAAAACTTTTTGATCAGATAAAGAATGATAAGAGCAGACTAAGCGGATTTATAAGCGCTACCGGGTCTGCCGGAACAATTGCTGCTGGAGATTATCTTAGAACAATTTTTCCTAATATAAAAATTGTTGCTTCCGAAGCTCTTCAATGTCCCACTTTATTTATGAACGGTTTTGGCGGTCATAGAATAGAAGGAATTGGAGATAAACATATTCCATGGATCCAGTTGATGATGATCAGACACTACGATTGCTAAGATTATTTAACGAGCCGAATGGTAAAAAATGGTTAAGAATACTTGGTGCAAATACTATTGCGATTGATAAGTTAAATGAACTTGGAATATCTTCTATTTGTAATTTAATCGCGGCTATTAAACTTGCAAAGTACTACGAGATGAACGAGAATGATATAATATTTACCATCTTTACAGATTCTGTTGATATGTATT
Source organism: Melioribacter roseus (assembly GCA_020724325.1). GTDB lineage: Bacteria > Bacteroidota > Ignavibacteria > Ignavibacteriales > Melioribacteraceae > DSXH01. The sequence goes on along the minus strand of DYHC01000246.1, from coordinate 2,148 downwards.
ATTCCCGACTTATTGAAATGAATGAAGCAAGGAGCATCTATTCAGAGGTTCAGGCAGAGATTGACTGGACGACTGCCATCAAAAATCAGAGTATCGATTACTTCAAAGAATTGAGTTACTACGATAAGAAAGCGATTCATAACCTAAAATATTTTACCTGGGTAGAGCAGCAGGGTAAAGATGTTAAAGAATTAAATGAACAGTGGTATGATGAGTACTACTGGCACCAAAGATTTTCAGTTGTTCCGATGTGGAATAAATTGATCGAAGATTTCAATCAACAAGTCGGAGTTGAATAGAACTCTGGTTTATTAACTAATTATGGTCACAAAAGATCATGATAATCCAGGTTCTATTAATGTTACTATGAACGAGAATCAAAACATACTTCAAAACATTCTGATATCTGCCGGTGGAAATAACTTGCTGCTTTGCGATTTGGTTTATAATGAGAAAATTATTGACGTAATTCCAAAGTCAGAAAAAGTTATTGAATGGAATGATATTAGAGAAAAAGAGCAGCTCAATAATCTTCTTAAAGAGTTTGTTAAAGCGGATGAATCAAAAACATTTTTACTTTTAATTCCGGGTGCAATTGATTCACACGTCCACTTCGATACGCCGGGTTTCGAATTCCGCGAGGATTTTGATCATGCCTCAAAAGCCGCAGCTTCTGGCGGTGTTACAACGGTAATTGATATGCCGTGCACTTCTATTCCTCCCGTAACAACTATTGAGAATTTTCAGACAAAGCTAAATTCGCTTCGGGGAAGAAGTATTATCGATTATGCATTTTGGGGCGGAGTATCTGGTAAAAATTTTGACGAGCATGAAGTTAAAAAAAATATAATAGAACTATCGGAAGCTGGTGTTGCCGGATTCAAAGTTTATATGATTTCCGGAATGGATTCTTTTACCGACTTATCCGAGCGCCAGATGGAAATTGCAGCACGTGTAATTGAAAAGACCGGCAAACCGATGGCGGTTCATGCAGAAGATAAGGAACTTATTCATGCTCGCGAAATCAAGTTTAAGAATGCTAACCGTAATGATTGGAAAGCATATTGCGACAGCCGCGATGCAAGAACCGAGGCAGTTGCTATAGACAAACTGATTGCGATTGTAAGAAAAGTAAATTGCACTACTCATGTTGTCCATTTAAGTTCGTTAATGGGACTTGAACAAATCAAAAAAGCAAAATCTTCTAAACTTCCAATTACTACCGAAACCTGTCCGCACTATCTTCACTTTACACAAAAGGATTTTGAAAACGAAAAAATCAGAAACTTTCTTAAAACAGCTCCTCCGGTAAAATGTGAAAAAGATATGGCTGCTCTCTGGAAAGGTTTGATTGATGGTTTAATATTATTTGTTGCAACTGATCATGCAGGATGTAATCCCGCTGAAGAAAAATCTGCCAACAACTTTTGGGAAATTTATGGAGGAATTCCCGGCGTTGAACACAGAGTTCCATTTCTTTTCAGCGAAGGTTTTCTGAAAGATAAATTTACTCTTCAAAAAACAATTGAGCTGCTAACAATAAATCTTGCAGAATATTTTCGTCTTAATGGTAAAGGTGTAATTAAACCGGGGTTCGATGCAGATTTCTGTTTAATTGATTTATGGAACTCCCAGAAAGTGGAATCGGCAAATATGAAATGCAAAGGAAAATATACTCCATTTGAAGGCACAACATTTAATGCGGTTATTAATCAAACATATTTGCGGGGAAGAAAAATTTATGATCTGAATGAACCGGTTTCTGATAATTATAATTACGGGAAATTTATAACGGTGAAATAAAATGTTAAAGAAGCATTCACTCAAAATTGCTAATGCATGGATTTGTCGTATTGAAAATAACACAATTGTTCCGATCTTTGGCGACCTTGATGTTGAGCGCGGCAAGATTGCTAGAATACTGAAAAGGAATTTTAAAGATTATGTTGAAAAAAAATCCTCTCTTAGTAATTTTGTCTATGATGCCGGCGGAAGACTGCTAACCGTTCCTCTAATAAATTTTCATGATCACTTTTATTCGCGTCTGGCTAAAGGGCTTCCGGTAAAAAAACCGATGGATAATTTTCAGAATGTTCTTAAAAATTTATGGTGGGACCTGGATAAAAAGTTAACGCTCGATATGGTAGA
>DYHC01000245.1 GCA_020724325.1 Melioribacter roseus | reverse complement strand
ATCCTGTTCTATCGATTCCTTAAAAACTCTGAATTCCGACTTACTGAATACGTCATTTAGAGTAACCATCTCTAACCCAAATCTTAAATCGGGTTTATCGCTTCCATACTTTTCCATCGCTTCCTCAAAACTTAATCTGGGAATTGGAAGCGGAAGGTCGTAATTAGAAATTTCCTTGAAGAATATTTTCATTAACCCTTCTACAATTTCAAAAACATCTTCAACATCAACAAAAGACATTTCTACATCAATCTGAGTAAATTCCGGTTGACGGTCTGCTCTAAGGTCTTCATCACGGAAACATTTAACTATTTGAAAATACCGGTCGAATCCTGAAACCATTAATAATTGTTTGTATTGCTGAGGTGATTGCGGAAGCGCATAAAACTTTCCTTTATGAATTCTGCTTGGCACAAGAAAATCGCGTGCGCCTTCGGGTGTACTTTTCATTAATACGGGTGTTTCGATTTCAACAAATCCATTAGAGTCAAAATATTTTCTTGTAATTTGATACATACGATGACGCAGCAAAAGATTTTTTTGTACATCGTTTCTTCGTAAATCGAGATAACGATATTTCAAACGAATATCTTCGCTTGCATCTACATTATCGGCTATTGGAAAAGGAGGGGTTTCTGCTTGATTCAAAATGATTAACCTGTCTGCCATAATATCAATTTTACCGGTTGATATTTCAGGGTTTTCGGTTCCTACAGGACGTTTGCGTACAACACCTTCAATTGAAATAACAAATTCGTTTCTTAACTTTTTTGCATGTTCGTGAGTTTCAGAATTATATGAAGGTTCAAATACAATTTGAGTAATTCCGTATCTATCGCGCAATTCAATAAAAATTACGCCGCCAAGGTCCCTTCGGTTTGCCGCCCAGCCGTTTAGAACAACGCTTTCGCCAATATTCAATTCCCGTAATTCGCCGCATGTATGTGTTCTTTTAGTAAACTTCATTGTAATGATTTTTCTCCTCATCGAAATTCAGGCGCAAAAATAAACATTTAATAAAGGTATTACAAATTAAGCGCTGTTAGGCGATTTTTATTCTATTCAATTATATTTGCTCAACAAAAATTTATTTAGATGAAAATTTTAGCAGACGAAAATATTCCTCAAGCCAAAGAAGCATTTTCTAAATTTGGCAAAGTAATGCTGCTGCACGGAAGAGAAATTACAAACGGGCAATTAACAGATAAGGATGCTTTAATAGTTCGATCCATCACAAATGTTAATGAAAAACTTTTGAATAATACGCCGGTAAAATTTGTTGGAACGGCTACAATTGGAACTGATCATGTTGATACAGACTTTTTAAAATCACGCGGTATTTATTTTGCAGATGCAGCAGGATGTAATTCTTTTTCGGTTGCAGAGTATGTTATAACTGCTGTTGCAAATATTTTTTTCCATTCAGGCAAAACATTCGCGGGGAAAAGAATTGGAATTGTTGGTTATGGAAATATCGGAACAAAAGTTGCACGTTTTGCCAAAGCATTAGGTTTTGAACCTGTTATAAACGATCCACCGCTCCAGAGAAAGTTGGTTAATGAGAACTTCTGTCCTTTAGAGGAAACTCTTAATTGTGATGTTGTAACTTTTCATGTTCCGCTTAACAAAACAGGTATTGATAAAACGTATCATTTATTGAACGCGGGAAATATTAATCAAATAAAGAGCGGTTCGTTATTAATTAATACTTCGCGCGGACCGGTTGTTGATAACGCCGCTCTAAAAAAACGACTGCTCGCAAATAGAGATATAAAAGTTGTTCTGGACGTCTGGGAAAATGAACCGAATATTGATCTGGAATTATTAAAATTAGCAGATATTGGAACGGCTCATATTGCCGGCTACTCACTCGAAGGGAAATTGAACGGAACATTTTACATTTACAAAGCACTGTGCAAATTCCTAAAAATAGATCCTGATTGGACTCCGGATTATCAGAGCATTCGCGGAAAAATTTTAGAATTAAATTCATCGAACAATATTGAAGAAATTCTATCCGAAGCATTCAGCCGAATTTATGATATTGACAATGACAGCTCGCAGTTAAAAAGATTATTGAACGAGAGGCAGATTAATCCTGATAAATACTTCGACATGCTTCGTAAAAATTATTACATCCGACGTGAATTCAATAATTATTCAATTAAATTGAAAGTCCGGGATCCTAATCTAAATAAGATTATGAATGAGTTACGTTTCAAGGTTATTTAAAGTTTACGTCCTATGTTATTATTTACCAGCCGGAAGACTTTTGTTATTTAGTATTAGGACAAATGTCCTTATTTCAGCAATATCATCTTTCTTGTTTCTGAATAATTTCCACTCGTGATTTTATAAAAATATAGCCCGCTTGCTAAATTTCTTGCATCGAATTTTATTTCATATACTCCCGGATTTTTTTCTTCGTTAACTAGTACCCGCACTTCCCTTCCGAGAATATCATACACCTTTATTGTAACATGTTGTAGAGACGTTGCGCGCAACGTCTCTACCGGTATTGAATATTTAATTGTTGTAGATGGATTAAAAGGATTAGGATAGTTTTGATATAATTCATGTCTATCCGGTAAATTATTTATTTCACCTTCAACGTTAGTTATTAAAGGATTCGCTGTTCTTGAATAATATTTATAACCCCCAGCTTCATCAGCAAAAATCAGATGAAGATAATTTAAACTGTCTATTTCTATACGAGGCATTTGAGAATGATTTAACAGATCCAGGGGACTAGACCAATTTATTCCATCCCAATAGTTATAACAGACCTTTACAGGGATTGTAAATAAACCATTCCACTGATCAAATGCTAAATGAATTTTATCATTCCCGTCAATTGCTGCGCTAAAATAAAGTATCCCATCTTCTATGGTTGTGACAATAATATTGGGGAGAATCCATTGTTTACCACCTGTTGAATAGGAATGGTATCTTGTTTCAGCGGCTATAACATTTCCGGATAAATGTTTAGTCCACAGAATATGAATAGTATTCTTTTTATCAATAAGTATTTGGACACTTAATGCTCTTAAAGTAAATGACCTATTTATCAAAACAGAGTCTGACCAGCTTTTACCATAATCGTCTGAAAATCTGTAAAAAACACTGTTTACATCTGCCCCTTGACCAATAACAGGTCTTAAATAAACCATATGCATTCTATCGTTTTTATCAAATACATAATCATAATCAGCACTAATAAAAGGGATCTCTTCTATTTCACCCCACGAACAATTTTCTTCAACTTTATGATAAAAATGAAGTCCTGAACTATCAATTGCTTGCCAGAGTAAATGTAATCTATTTTTAGAATCTAATCTTAGTTTACCAGTAAAATAATAATTACTGCCGTTAATTAATTCTTTATGAAAAATACTAATTGGGTTAGACCAGATGTAATCTTTATAGTATGAATAATAAACATCAGTAGATACAATTGGTCTTAATAGATCTGGATTAACCGGAGAATAACCCCAAATTAAATGTGTAATACCATTTTTATCGGTTTTAATAATAGGCCAATTTGAGCTATATATATTCTTTGTCAGATTTATTGAGTCGGATATGATCCCGTTTTTCAATTCTTTTATATATACATTTTTATTTCTGTAATCAGGTGGACGAAAAGGACTTTGTATAAAAGGGAAAATAATATGATTCGCGCTTATTACACTCATAACCGGGGTTGAATATTGTGTAAAACCAGTATCAGAAATTAATACCGGAGTCAGCCATTCCATTCTACTTCTCAAAGAACTTATATTTTGAGAAAAAGAAGCAGAAGCAAATAATAAAACTCCATAAACTAATAGAAAAAAATTTTTCATTTGTTCACCCCAAAAAAATTTTTTCAAATCAGCAGATTAATTTAAGTTCGACTTTAACCTTGAAGGTCAACGAATGCTTTTTATTTCCTGATGACCTTCAAGGTTATCAGACTTTCAGTATGTAAAGAGCAAGAGAATGAGTAAGATCATGGTCAGGGTTCTCAACCTTGAAGGTCAAGAGTTGTTATCTATTTT
>DYHC01000244.1:695-4058 GCA_020724325.1 Melioribacter roseus | reverse complement strand
GAAACAGCGCCTACCTTCATGCCCAATTTCATTCCGAATATTGCTTCGTGTACAGTAGACATCCCTACTGCATCGATTCCCCATTTTGAGTACATTTTGATTTCAGCAGAGGATTCATAACGGGGGCCTTTTGTTAAAATATAAGTTCCTTCTCTTAGCAAAATTCTTTCACTTAAAGCAGCTTCCCTAATTTTTGAATTTATTTCCTCGGAAGGGAAGTCTAAAATTTTTGTTCGTTCCTCAACGGTAGCCAAACCCATTAATTGCGTCAATTCTTTTTTAATATTTATTGAATTGAAATCTATGTTCAGCATCAAATCACCCGGTTTAAAATTTGGGTTTACACCTCCGGCCGCATTCGTCAAAATCAATTTTTCGCATCCTAATTCCTTTGCAATCAAAACAGGTAGTACGCAATCAGATAATCTATATCCTTCATAAAAATGGATCCTGCCTTGAAAGATTAATATTTCTTTATCAGTATATTTCGAAAAATGAATAAACCCTTTATGACCATGAACAGTAGAGATTGGATAACCGGGCAATGAATTGGTTGGGATAGATTTCTCAGTATTCACTTTTTCAGCGAAGTCACCCAAACCGCTGCCGAGAATTAATCCGATTTTTGGTCTGAACGGGCCATCGGATTTGACTTCATCTAATACTGTACGATATTTATCGGTTAAATTGAGCATCATATTTTAGAATAACAATCCTGCCAAAGTGGCTGTCATCAGAGTAGCCAGTGTACCCCCAACAACAGCTCTTATACCAAGAGAGGCGATATCTGTACCGCGATTGGGAGCAAGCGGTGTGATTCCCCCTAATTGTATTGCAATTGAGCTGAAATTTGCAAATCCACACAAAGCATAAGTTGCCATTACAATAGCTTTTTCGTTCACCAATGTTTTAATTTCTATTAAATGGCTCATATCAAAATATGCCACGAATTCGTTTAATACTACTTTTGTTCCAATAAGACTACCGAATTCAAGAGCATTTTCCCATGGAACTCCAATCGCAAAAGCTAAAAACTGGAGCACGAGACCGAAAATTAATTGCATACTTAACGGTTTACCAAATTCATCAATAAAAAATTGATTGACACCAAACCAATCGCCTATGCCCGTAAGAATATAGTTAATTAATGCTATTAAAGCTATAAAAGCAATTAACATAGCGCCTACATTTAAAGCTAACTTTAATCCATCTCCCGCACCAACAGCGGCTGATTCAATTACGTTTGATGCGTTTTTTTCTATGTTTACTTTTACATCGCCTCTTGTTTCGGGTTCACCCGTCTCCGGGAAAATTATTTTGGATATTACTAATGCAGCCGGAGCAGCCATAACGCTTGCTCCCAATAAATGCGTGGCAAACATTAATTGGGCTTCGTGTAATTCCATACCCATTGAATTTGCAAAAGATTGCCCGAGCATTTGAATGTATGCGGCCATAACACCACCGGCAATAGTTGCCATCCCGCCGGTCATTACTGTCAACAATTCACTATTGGTCAATCCTTTCAAAAATGGTTTTATCATTAATGGTGATTCGGTTTGCCCGACAAAAATATTTGCAGTAACAGAAAGAGATTCAGCTCCGCTGGTTCCCATTAGTTTTGCCATTACCCACGCCATGCCCTGAACAACTCTTTGCATAATTCCCAGGTAATAAAGAATCGACATTAAACTGGCAAAGAAGATAATGGTGGGTAAAACCTGGAAAGCAAAAAACATTCCGAGACTACCTTCCTGACCCGGACTAATAGCAAGATCACCGAATACAAACTTCGCTCCTTCACCCGTAAAATTCAGTACAAGGACGAAGAAACTGCTCACCCATCTAAATAAATCCTTTGGCCAGCCGAGAGGTGCGAAAAAGGATCCTAGTGTATTCCCTTTAATAATTAATATAGCGAACAAAATTTGCAATCCTAATCCGGTTACAACCAAACGCCAATTAACTTTTGATTTGTTGTTGGATAAGAGGAAAGCAATTCCAACTATTACAAATATTCCGATTATTCCACGTATAACTGAAATGAAATCCATTTGGTTTCCTTATTCTGCTTCGGGAATGTAATGACACTTTCTGCAACGTGCTTCATAACTATCTGCTGCACCGACCAATACCCTGTCGGTTGATTTAACTTTGCGCTGTGTCCTATCAGCCGGGTTGCCGCAATTAACACATATTGCAAGCGTTTTGGTTATGTATTCGGCAATTGCTAAAAGCTGGGGCATGGGTTCAAAAGGTACACCACGATAATCTTGATCAAGTCCGGCAACAATTACTCGTTTTCCGTCATCAGCTAATTTATTGCAGACTGCGACAAGATCATTATCATAAAATTGGGCTTCGTCAATACCGATAACTTGAGCATCTTTTGAAAGTTCCAAAATCTCTTGAGCAGATGCGACAACTTCCGAGGGAAGCGACTGCTCACTGTGTGACACAATTTTACTTTCCGAATAACGATTATCGATTTTTGGTTTGAATATTTTTACCGATTGCTTTGCAATTTGTGCCCGGCGCATCCTTCTAATCAATTCTTCGGTTTTACCGCTAAACATACAACCGGCAATAACTTCAATCCAACCGGTTTCTTTTGGGGTCGCGTGAGGTTGAAATTCCATCATAATTATTTTAAAAAATCTTCTCCAAATGAATGTGGGATTAATTCAGACAATTTGAATTTCTTAATTTCTTCTTTGGGATTTATCAGAATTACGTTTAAATCTTTACCGCATAAATCAAGCAGAACTTGTCTGCATGCACCGCAAGGGGGACAAAATTCATCGGAATCACTCGCAATTGCAATTGATTCAAATTCTCTTTCACCTTCTAAAATCGCTTTGAATACCGCTGTTCTTTCTGCACAAATGGTTAAACTGTATGAAGAAGTCTCAATGTTTCCGCCTTCATATATTTTACCGTCCTTTGTTAGTAATGCAGCACCAACGTGAAAATTAGAATAAGTTGGTAATGATTTTGACTTTGTTTCTATTGCTTTTTTACCGAGTGCTAAATCGTCCATAGCTAAACCTTATGACTTGTATTAAAAAACTGAATAGAACACAGATGACGCAGATCAAAATGGTTTTCACAGATTAAAGCCGAATTCATCTGTTATATTAGTGTCATCAGTATTCTATTCTTTTTTATCAAAAATACTTTATTATAATTCTATTTCAAAAAATCATTTCCAGTTTATATTGCCGAATGTTCCGCGAAGATAATTTACAACTAATAAAAACTCATAAATAATTTGTAAGTAAATGGACTCCAGCACAGAAAACTTGTATCCAAATTTTGTTTGAGATAATTGAACAGTACCAACATCAAAAATGATTTTGATAA
>DYHC01000244.1:0-685 GCA_020724325.1 Melioribacter roseus | reverse complement strand
TATAGGTTTTGCAAAGCCGAGAAAAAAAGTAAAAAGCAAACCAAAATTCATAAAATGCCACAAACCGAGAGCAAGTTTTTGTTTTGGCAAAAGATAATTTGATGTAGATGAGTGTCTGGCTTTTTGCGATAAATAATCTTTCCAATTTAGTTTTGTATTTGAATACACAAACGCTTCCGGAGCTTTTACCACTCCGATTTTTAGATTATTTTTTACAGCTTCTCGAAGAAGCAGATCATCATCACCACTAAGTGTTTCAATTGTATTTTTGTAACCCCCAACTTTCTCAAATGCTTTCTTTGTGAATCCGATACTTCTTGCAGCTGCCGAAAAGGGGAGTCCTAATTTTGCAAATGTAAAAGTAAGAAGATGCGTTCTGAGATTTTCAAAACAAGCTATCTTGTTTACTAACGAGTTTGATTGATGATATGGCGCAACACCGAATAGAAAATCATAACCTTCGGTAAATTTTTCAGAAAATGATTTTAACCAATTTGGTTTAGGTTCACAGTCAGCATCGGTAATCATTATGTAATCAAATTTTGCGTGCGCAATTCCAATATCAAGCGCGCCTTTTTTACCTAAATATTTTTTGCCGAATGAATCGTACAATTTTGCATTTGGTGTTACTCTTATAAATTCATCAATTACATTTTTTGTTTTGTCGGTCGATTGGTCATTAACA
>DYHC01000243.1 GCA_020724325.1 Melioribacter roseus | reverse complement strand
TTATGCTCATCGTCTGTTTTGGTATTAAGAATAATTATATCCCCTTTTTCCAATTCCATCAATTCATTTATGGAAAGCTTCGTAGTTCCGAATTCCACTTCTATAGGAATTAATGTTTTTGTAAGATGATTTGTTATTACTTCCCTGGTTGTAACGCCAAATGTCTTTGATGTTCTGATTGTAGAAAGCTTTTGCGTATTAATTTTTGCGAGAATATTATCGAAGGCAAATGTTGCAAAACAGATGTTCATCAGAAACGACTGTTCGCCAATAAGTATCTCAAAAGAAATCAGCAGCACAGATTCACTTTGGGAAGTAATTTGGGCAAAGTCTATATCCTGTTCAAACCGGTCTAGAACAAACTCCAAATTATCCACACCCTGCCATGCTTTCTTAAGATCGAACATAACGCGGTCTACAACAACTCTAAGAACTTTCTGTTCAATTGGAGTGATAACCTTAATGGGTTTTGAGCCGGCACCGCTTCCTCCAAGAAGTTTATCTACTAAAAGAAATCCAAGATCGGTATTCAACTCTAAAATCCCTTTTACATCTGTGTCCTTTATATCAAATGTAAATAAACATGCCGGGTTTGAAACTGAGAGCATGTATTCCGAATAGTAAATTTGATCGACCGATGCTACGTTAATACTTACAGCATTTTGAAGTTTTGTAACCAGAAATTGTGAGAAGCTTTCTGCAAAATTTTCACAAATATTTCTAATTATTCTAAGTTGATTTTTGGATATTCTGTTTGGCAGACGGAAATCGAAAAGAACTACTTCCTTTTCTGTAGTCGTTTCCGGTTTTTGTTCTGAACCACTCTTTATATTATTGAGCAGCGCATCAATTTCTTGCTGTGATAAGATTTCAGCCATAATTATTGTAGTATGTACTTACTGAAATATACGTTACCTATTTTAACATCCGGGATAAGCTGATTTAACCTCTGGGTTATCTGGATACGTAATGTATCGCGGTAACTCGCATTGCTAAGCTGATTCATATCTTTACTGCCCAATACAGAAATGATAGCATCCTTAACTAAAATTTCTTTTTTCTTCAGCTCGTTTTGGTACTTCTCGTTTGGCAGATCGAATCCTAATGATGATAGCAATAATCTCTTTCCATCGGTACCGGCTGGATTTATTATTAGATCCTCAACCACATAAATATATTTTCCCAGGTCTGCATTTTTTACCGTATCCTCTTTAGGTTTATCCACTTTAACGGAATCGTTTTGCACGGAAGATACATGCGATTGAATTTTAGGCATCAGAATATTAGCTGTAATAAAATAGACAGCAATCAATTGAATAATAAATAATGGCAGCCCGATGATCAAAAATTTCATATTGAATCCTTTCTTTTCAGAAGGCTCTTCAATTTTCTTCTCTTCCGGTTTTTTTTCGATATTTTCTTCTTTTTGTGTTTCCATAGTGGAAACAATTTTTCAATAATGATGCCATCTAACAAAGCTTGAAATATCAGTTATTTCGGAAAGATTGCACGATTTAGTGGCTAATATTGAGCAATTGAAGGAATTCTAATGGGAATAAAGGGAGCGCCTCCCACTGTTGCTAAATAGCAAGAGGCGCCGGGATCAATGAAGATTATCTGATAAGATTTGTTATTTCCTGAAGTAAATTATCTGCTGTTGTTATAACTCTTGCGTTTGCCTGAAATCCTCTTTGAGATACAATCATCCTTGTAAATTCTTCTGATAGGTCTACATTGGATTGTTCAAGAGCACCAGATTGAACAGTAGTTCCGCTCTCTTCGCCTAAACTGCTAATTCTTGGTTCGCCGCTGTTTGCATATGCTGAGTACATATTATCGCCAACACTTATTAAACCGTTAAGGTTATTAAATGTAGCAACCATTATCTGCGCTAAGTTTCTTGAACTTCCATTTGAAAAGATACCAACAATATTTCCGTATTGATCGATGTTAATGTTAGAGAGGGAAGCAGATGGCGAGCCGTTCTGATAAAGAGCACTTACAACCGAGCTGGATGATGTTTGTGTTACTCCTCCAAATCCAGAACCGAAATCGAGATCAATAACTGCTGTGTTTGCACCGCCTTTAGGTACAAATGTTAATTGAGGATTGTTGGGTGAAATGTTTGCGGGGTCGATTGTACCATCGGCATTGAATAGAATTGTACCGGAAGTTGAAAGCGACTGCCCGTCAATGGTACTTTGACCGGGTACGCCGGCAGTCCACGTCCATAAATTATCATCAATCTTTGTAAATTTTAATGTAACCTGGTGTGCAGTACCTAAAGAATCGAATATTGTAACAGAGCCGCTTACTATGTTAGGAATTCTATTGTTATCTGCTGAAACACTTAATGTTGCTGTGCTCGAATTTTGTGTTACCGTTGTTGCATCGAAAACAAAATCGATATTGGAAGTAGGAATATTTACTCTGTTAGCAGTACCGTCAAATTTTGCTAAGGATGCTGCATCTAATGCCCAGGTGCCTGAACCGTTATCGGCAAATACTAAACTTGTGATTTGACCATTATCTACATCAACTCCGTCTTCATTTTTTAATACCCAGTTTAGTGTATATGTATTATCAGCCGTCTTTTCGTAAGAGATTTCTAATTTAAACGGAATGCCATATTCATTATATACTGTTGCTATTGTTGGAGCTGTGGATTGCCCTACTGTTAGAGCAGACGAATTAATGTTGCCTCTTTGAATTACTTTTTGTGTTCTTGTTAATTCAGAGTTACTTTTTAAGTTACCGCCCCATTTAATATTTGTTGTTGAAACAGCCGGTAGCTTAAGATTTGTATCGATTACAATATCTTCAAGGTTATTGCCTGGAGGTATAACACCTTCGGAGCTTGCAACTTTACCTTGAACAACAGCACCGTTCTGCGGACTTACTAATTTACCATCAGCATCAAAAATAAATGCGCCGGCTCGGGAGAAAAAGCTTTGTCCATTGCTTTTTAATACGAACATTCCTTGTCCCTGTAACCCTAAGTCGGTTGTAATTCCGGTTCGTTCGAATGTTCCTTGATTCCAATTACGATCGATAGAATTAATTTTCATACCAAGACCAACCTGAAAAGAGTTGGTGCCGCCCGTAGTTTCTGTTGGATTTGTTCCGGCTTTAACAAACTGATTAAAAGTATCACTAAAAGTAACGCGTGAACCTTTAAATCCGATTGTATTAACGTTAGAAATGTTGTTGCCGATTACGTCCATCATTGATTGATGATTTCGTAATCCGGATACACCTGCAAAAAGTGAAGTTAAGAGTGCCATTTTTTCCTCCTTGGATTGATCCGGCTTCAGTCGGTCCGCCGGATCTGGAGCGTCCTTGGAAGGTCCCGCTCCGCTTTTTATTTTGTTATTTAATTAAAATGCAAAAACTACACTGTCTATGTTGGTAAATACGTTTTCATTAGAACCCGATACTTCCATTGCCGTAACAACTGTTTTGTTCGGAATATTTACTATGAATGCCGTGTTATCTATCATTACTAAGGAATCCTTTGCTCCTTTCAATTCGGCTTTTTCAACAGCAGTTTGAATTTTTTCAAGATCTGTTTCGCTTAATTGAATATTCCGCGATTCCAATCTCTTCATAGCATGAGTAGAGAATTTTATTTTCTCTAGTTCCTGTTCGAAGATTGAATCGAATGAAGATGAGACAGGATCGAAGCTCCTTCTGCTTAAATCGTTATTTCCAACTATCGGGATAAAGGGAACAGACACGCCGTTAATTTCTGTCATTATTTACCTCCGTTGAATGATGAATTTAAAATTTCGAGTATATCGGAAATTGAATATTCTGCACCGCCAACCAATAACATAGAACCATTATTAGTAAAGCGGACACCATCAATTAAACCGATTATGTATTTAGAGAAGGTCATCTTCTCACCGTTCATGTTATAAGCTTCAACTTCGAAAGTATAATTACCATTTCTTACTTTTTCACCATTATTATCGCAAAGATCCCAGGAAACTTTAGACCTTCCAGCATCTGCATTTCCATCTAAGAGACTAATTACATTACCATTTGAATCAACAATCTT
>DYHC01000242.1 GCA_020724325.1 Melioribacter roseus | reverse complement strand
AAAGTTTGAGCGGGCTACAATGCTTGAATACCCACTGAAACCCTTATGGCATATACACTTTATTGGCAGTATGTGGCTTTTAATCATCCTTTTAGTCGGATAATTTCTTGCTTTATTTCGTCAATTACTTCTTTGTTTTGAATTTCTTTTTTATCTCCAATTTTTGATGAAAACAAATAAAATACTTTGCCTCCAAATACTTCCGTAAATTTCTTATGCGTTTCAGCTTGGAAACCGTACTCCTTAAAAATTTCAGGTAATTGGATTCCACTATTTACTGGTTTAATTTGGAGACCAATATACTTATCCCCAATTTGTATAAAGAAATCAACATTGAATAATCTATCCCATTCGTCAGGTGCTGATTGAATAGGGATTTTCAGTATGTTTTGCAATTGACCATAAATGGTTTGTATTTCCGTCATATAACCATCAAATGTTCTGTCAATAACAAGTTGCATCATGTAGTCTATACAGTCTTGCTCCGTTACATCGGCAACTTCTGACTGAATAACTTCAGTTATTTTCACATAAAGTTTTTTTCCTAATTCTTCAATATGTTCTTTCGGTTTAACATTAGAGAAGTAATATTCACGCCATTCTTCAAGTGTTTTTGGAGAACATTTTCGTATAGATTCGGAAGTTGGTCCAACATTTCTTTTAAAATTAAGTTGGAAACGATTCATCGCACTATTTAAAATCCATTCTTTAGCCATTCTGTTGTTGTAGGAGGTTTAAAAATTTTTCTTTGTATTTATAATCAATATCGCTGTCCACGTGCACCAAACCATTTTTGATTAAATGAGCATTGATAAATGTTTTGTTTTCAAGATAGAGATAGCAAAGCAAGTTATTCTCGCTATCATGCTTAACATTATCATATTTTAGAAAAACTCGTTTCCCTTTCGTTTTTTCAATCAAGAAGGAGGTCGCTTTGTCATTTATTATTGGGTCTTCTTTTACTCCAAGAAGTTTTACTGTCAGGTCGTTGCTTAAACGAATTTTTTCTGGACTTATAACTTCTTTAACTGTAAATAATTCTTCTCGTTTGCTTGAACTATCTTTGTCAATCTTTGAACCGAATTGAAGTTTTTTGACATCAATTTTTTTGTCAAGTGTATGCGGGTCTTTAAAAATGTAAGGTGGTTTCTGAATTTCCTTTTCAAAGTCAGTTGTAATAGTTTGTTGTTTTATAAAATCATAAGTTGTTCCGTTAAAGTCCTTTTGATGAATTTCTAATTTTTCCTTTATGAATGGGATAAATTCTGAATTGATTTCAAAACCAACAGAATTTCTGTCTAAGTTTTTTGCCGCTAATGCTGTTGTGCCACTACCTAAAAATGGGTCAAGTATAGTCTCTCCAACAAATGAAAACATTTTAATTAGTCGGTTTGGTAATTCTTCTGGAAACATTGCAATATGTCCGTTTTGTCTAGCTCCTGCAAAATTCCAATGACCAGCAAAATTTGTGTTCCATTCTTCGGCAGACATCTTCGAAAGTTTTTTCTGTTCTTTTGTCGGTTTTGGTGCATCACCAAGTTTTTTAAAAACGAGAATAAATTCATAGTCAAGTTTTAAAATTCCGTTTCTTGGATAGGGATAAGAACCCATTTGAACACCACCGCCAGTTGTGTTTGAAGTTGTAACTTTTTGCCAAATTATAGCTCCCATATAGTCAAACCCCACATTTTCGCAGAATTTGATGATTTCTTCCCGAATCGGAATAACCTTATAACGACCATAATAAACTGCTCTTGCAAATTGGTCACCAATGTTTACACACAACCTACAACCGTTGTGAAGCGTGCGGTAGCACTCTTTCCATACTAAATTAAGGTTGTTGATGTAATTTTCATAACTGTCGTGGAAGCCTATTTGATTGTCGGTTCCGTAATCTTTAAGTTGCCAGTATGGAGGCGATGTAATTGCCAAATGCACCGAATTGTCAGGCAATTCAGTCATTTGTCTGCTGTCCCCATTTATTATTTTATGATGTGTTTTCATTCTAATTTCAATTTATGCAAAGTTACTCAAATTATCTGATTTTTTTTCAGATCTTCAATGTATCTGTGGTCTTTCTGCCATTACCGCTTACGGGCGGCGGCTTAGCGTAGCGGCGGATTTAAAGCACCAAACTGTCAGTCAAGTACAAATGAAAATAAATTGAACTAGCGTTTAATTTAGCACGTCACCCGCCTTGACGCAAAACCGGTGTTATGCGGTTGGCTTTCTTTTTTGTCTGCCTTACAAGTTGTTAAACCAATCATTCTTTATGTCAACTGTCTCAGTCAGTTTAGTTTCAACACCTAATTTAAGTTCTTTTAGTTTGTCGCATAAAAGCTCTCCATCAATCAAGTCAATTGGTGGCGCGCCGTCTCGAGTCGCTTCTTTAATTGCTTCTCTTGTAAATGTTCCTGTCGTTATTAATAGTCCTTTGTCCGCACGCCCTTGCATTGCGCCTCTAAAGTCACGAATTTGACTTGGAGTTATTGAACCTTTGTACCGTTTAGATTGAAAAATAACGTGAAAACTTAAAATGCCGCTTACTCTTACGATTCCTTTTCCGTCAATTCCTCCGTCACCCGATTTCCCGGTTACTTCAACTTGAAAAAATCCACTCTCTCTTAAAAGTCTCTGTGAAAGACGTTCAAATGCTGCTGGGGAGATATTGTAAAGTGTGTTTAAAAGTCTTTCTTTCCATTCTTCTGTATTCTCAACCTCGTTAGTGATTTCCACTATTTCTTTACCAGTGGATTTCTCTTTTTTGTCCTTGGGCAGAGTTTGCTTGTGCTGGTCTCTAACTGTTCTAACAATTTCAATGTGGTCAAGAGCGTTTATGTCAATGTCAGATTTTGACAGAGCCCAAATTCCTCTGCTAGAATTTTCTAAAAGTCCGAACTTTTTCAAATATGTTCGGCTCCAAGCAAGTCGGTAGTCTACTTCATTTACCGTCCCTTCGTCACCATGTGGAATTTGTAAAATGTTATCAGGAATATCTGCTATTTCATAAACTTTAGTGTTAATCTCTTCAACTGACCCAGAACCGCCAAGTTCAATTAATGCTTTAACTGTCGGAACAATTAGTTCGTCAAACGAAGGTAAATTACTTTTCTGTTTTTTTCTTGCCATTTGTATCTGTTATTTCTTTTCGTGTCATTTTTTAAGCTGACCGCCAGCGGACGGAACTATATACAGTTTTTTGATTGCAGGTTGCTTTCCTGTCTAACATCGAAGCTGTTGTTGCGGGCTTTGGACTGTGTTGTCCGCACCAAAACCCCAATTGACATATAGTTTTTGTTGCCGGTAGTTTTTAGTCCATTCCAATAACATCTATTATCTGTGCATTTAGTTCAGGAATTTTGTTTTTTACAACATCCCAAACTATCGAATAATTGACTCCCATATAATCATGGATTAATCGGTCTCTCATGCCAGACATATCTTTCCACTTAATTGTACTCCATTTTTCTTTAAAGTCAGCCGGAATCTTTTTTGTAGCTTCCCCTATAATCTCCAAACTCCTGATAACAGCACGTTTTAGTGTTTCATCAGCCATAAAATCATCTTTTGTTTTATCAGGTGTAATTACTGAAAGAATGTAGAAACTTTCGTCACGGATATGTTTTAGATATTCAACAGGCTCTTTAGACATACTTCACCTCATTTAAAATCTTTGGTCCAATATATGGGCTTAATCCATTTTTTGTAACAATCTCAACCCTCTGATTTTTAAACATTTTCTCAATCAAGTCGTAAACAGCCATGTAGTTGTCGAAATTTTCCTTATCTGGCTCAAAATCAACAAGTATATCAATATCGCTACTCTCAGACTGTTCATCTCTTACATATGATCCAAACAATCCAATAGCTCTAATTCCATATTTTGAAATCTCACCTTTCTTTGATTTTAAAGTACTCAATATAAATTCTTTGGTTGTCATATCTAAATATCATTTGCGCAAATATAATAATCTTTTGTCTAAGTGCGATTTATGTTAGCCAAAATTACCGGTAACGGTTTGCGGCTTAGCGTAGCGGCGGATTTAAAGCACCAAACTGTCAGTCAAGTACAAATG
>DYHC01000241.1 GCA_020724325.1 Melioribacter roseus | reverse complement strand
AAGCAAAGGAATGGCTTTTAAAGTGATCTGAGTTAATTTCACAAGATCATTCGTACACGCACCAAGTAAAAGATTTCGGCAAAGCATTCACAATCGGCATTGCTTTAAATGATGTTAGTGACAAAATGAAACCATAATATAAGAGAACTAATTATGAAAAAACTTCAAATTGAAATACCGCTTATATTACCAAACGTACCGGATGAAAAAGACAAATGTGTGCATAAGTTAATTGAACGCTTACAAAACAAACCCGGTATAGATAAAGTACATATCTCATCGGAAAAGGAGAACGGGATTCCGCAGCTCTGTTTTCATTACAACCAGGATGAAATTTCCATTGAACGGATAAAATCGATTGCAAAACAAACCGGGGCGCAGTTTACCGATAAATACGGACATATGCTGATTGAAGTGGAAGGAATCCGTCATACAAGGCACGCCCGCTTAATCGAAGAATCTTTAAGCGATAACCACGCATTGATAGAGGTATCTGTATCCGGTACCGGTATGATAAGAATTGAATTTGATCGTGAAAAAATCAATGATGAAGTAATATTTAATCTGCTTGAAAAAGAAAATTTAACAATTGTAGATAAAGCGATACCGCCGGAATACTATATTAGCGAAGTAGATAAACTCGCCGGTGATGAAGAACAAAAAGCTGATACCGAGACAGAGGAACATAAACACACAGAGGAAGAACACGAACATTCACACGGTGGAATTTTCGGTAAGAATACCGAACTTATTTTTTCTATTACTTGTGGAATTCTATTAGCCGTTGGCTTCGGGTTATCCTTTGTAGAGACTGTTCCCGGATGGGTAAGCTTAGCGCTTTATATCGGCGCTTACTTTTTTGGCGGTTATTTTACGGCAAAAGAGGCTATCGAAACCGTTTTAAAAGGCGGTTTTGAAATTGATTTCTTGATGCTGGTTGCAGCTATAGGCGCCGCAATATTAGGCGAATGGGCTGAAGGAGCATTGTTATTATTTTTATTCAGTATGGGGCACTCACTTGAACATTACGCAATGAACAAAGCCAAAAAATCAATTGCAGCTCTATCCGACCTGGCTCCCAAAACCGCACTACTAA
This sequence comes from Melioribacter roseus, assembly GCA_020724325.1. Lineage (GTDB taxonomy): Bacteria > Bacteroidota > Ignavibacteria > Ignavibacteriales > Melioribacteraceae > DSXH01. The sequence goes on along the minus strand of DYHC01000241.1, from coordinate 2,987 downwards.
AACGTAATGGAAAAACCGAAGAAGTTAGTATTGAAAAATTGAAGATAGGCGATATTATTCTTGTAAAACCAAATAGTAAAATATCGGCAGACGGTGTTGTTGTAAATGGTAATAGCAGCGTAAATCAAGCGCCGATTACCGGCGAGAGCGTGCCGGTTGAGAAAGATATAAAAGATGAAAACCGTGTCTGCTCAGGTACGAGCAACGGAAATAATACGCTGGAGATTAAAGTAACAAAACAAGCCGGGGATTCAACCTTATCCCGTCTGATTAAATTAGTAAATGAGGCACAGACTCAAAAATCACCTACGCAGCAATTAACCGATAAATTTGAAAAATATTTTGTGCCCTCGGTACTTGCTCTCGTTGTAATATTAAATTTTGCTTTTCTTGTTTTAGATGAATCATTTGCGGAAAGTTTTTACAGGGCAATGGCTGTACTTGTAGCCGCAAGTCCGTGCGCGCTGGCAATATCAACCCCCAGTGCAGTACTTAGCGGTGTAGCGCGGGCAGCTAAAAGCGGTGTTTTAATTAAGGGTGGAAGACCGCTGGAAGATTTAGGTGTGCTTACTGCGGTAGCCTTCGATAAAACCGGAACGCTTACCGAAGGAAAACCTAAGCTTACAAAAGTAGTTCCTCTCAATAATACTACAGAAAAGGATTTACTGAAAACTGCCGTGGCTGTTGAAAATCTTAGCGATCACCCTCTTGCCGAAGCTGTGGTGCGAGATGGGAAAAAACGACTTAATAGTGATGAAATTCCCGAAGCGCAGAACCTGGAATCTGTTTCGGGGAAAGGGATTAAAGCATCAATTGGAGATGATAAAATTTATATCGGCAATCTTGAACTGTATGAAGACCTGGATGGTAAAGAGCCGGTAGATGAAATTAAGGAAAAAATAATTTCGCTTGAATCCGAAGGCAACACTACAATGCTAATAAGAAAGAATGACGAATATATCGGGATAATATCTTTAATGGATACGCCGCGCAAAGAAGCAAAAAACACTTTGCAAAAACTAAAAGATATCGGCATAAAAAAAATGATAATGTTGACCGGCGATAATCAAAAAGTTGCGGATACAGTTGCAAATGAAATCGGTATTACAGATGCCTGGGGAAGTTTGCTGCCGGAAGAAAAAGTTAATGCGATAAAAAAGTTAAGAGATAAAGAAGCCAAAGTTGCGATGGTGGGAGATGGCGTAAACGACGCACCCGCAATGGCTAACAGCACAGTTGGCATTGCAATGGGAGCCGCAGGTTCCGATGTAGCTTTAGAAACAGCGGATATTGCATTGATGGCAGACAAATTGGAAATACTCCCTTTTGCAATCGGTTTAAGCCGTAAGGCAAAAGGAATAATCAAACAAAATTTGTGGATAAGTCTTGGTATAGTTGCGCTGCTTATCCCGTTAACTGTTTCGGGAATTGCAACAATTGGACCCGCAGTTTTAATTCACGAAGGTTCTACAATTGTTGTGGTTTTTAATGCTCTGCGGCTTTTAGCATTTAAAGAATAAATAACAGAATTAAGAAAGCAGTTTTTTAGGTGAAATCAATTGTGAATAGATTTAAGCATTTGTTGAAATTAAGTTCCTACTACAATAAAGAAAAGGTATTACTCCACACAATTATTTTAGCTGTTACGATAAGTATTGTTCATTTTTTCACATATAACAGCGGAGAAATATACCTCGAATTTTTGCACAAATTATTAACAAAATTATATTTTATACCTGTTCTCATCGCGGCTTTTTTCATTGGTAAGAAAGGAGCTATACAACTCTCGTTTGTGGTATCTTTATTATATGTTCCGCACAGTATTAATACACAGCTTTTTTCCGGTCTCTCGGTTATCGAAAACATTTCCGAAATAATACTTATATGGTCTATTGGAATAGTTTCCGGTGTATTGACTGATAAGTTAAAAAAAGTTCAAATAGAAAAAGCCCGGCTGGCTGCTTTGGAAAAAGTATCAACAGTTATTAATGTTGTTAATAAAGATATTATGAATGATTACCTGGCTTGTACGGGTTTAACAAAATCTTTAGAACATATTTACGATAAGGAGGATGGAAACTCTTTTACTGTAAAGCTGCTTTCAAAAAAATTAGATCATTTGGGTTCGCATATAACGAATCTCTCAAACCTTGCTGCGCCAAAACCGGTGAAGAAAACTAAATATAATATTTCCCATTTGACTAAAAAATGTGTTAAGGAAGTTACCCTGAACAATCCCGGTTACAATTTTTCATTTAAGAGTGAACCAAAACTCCCGCCGGTATATATGGATGTAAGGCAAATTGAATTTGCTGTAAAGCAAATATTACAAAGTTTTATTGAACAAAACTTAGGGAAAAAGGAACTTGTAGTATCCGCAGCAAAAAACAATGGAATGGTTGAAATATCTTTAACTCTGAATGGAAAGAAAGCGACTCCCCGAACTAGAGGAACTGAAGTATTTGATTTAATAGCTGACCCGGAAAAAGGATACTTGTTTGCACTTGCATCTTCAATTATCCGCTCGCACAATGGTGAGGCAAGATTTGAAACCGGTGAAAGCGGTATCGAGGCAATTTATTTGTATATGCCTATAAATTAAAAAATAGATATACTAAAAAAGTTTAGAGAAATAACAGCCGAAAAAAGCTATTTATTATTTTGTAAATTGTCATTTTCACTATATCAGATTGGAAATGAGTAATGGAATTATTTAAATCAATCTTTCTTTTTTTCCTTTGCCGGACTTGCCGAAATAGGCGGCGGTTACCTCGTTTGGCTTTGGCTGCGCGAAGGCAGAAGCTTCTGGCTTGGAGTAATCGGTGGAATAATTTTAGTCTTTTACGGAATAATTCCAACTTTGCAGTCTTCGCCAAACTTCGGCAGAATTTACGCAGCTTATGGCGGTGTGTTTGTGGTAATGTCGATTTTATGGGGATGGACGATAGACGGTAAAGCCCCCGATAATTATGATTTAATCGGAGCCG
>DYHC01000240.1 GCA_020724325.1 Melioribacter roseus | reverse complement strand
AACTGTATCTACCAGGTCTTTTGTATTCATCTACAAGGATTGCAACTTCTCTTCCTAAAATATCGTAAACTTTTAATGTTACGTGTCCAGACTGAGGTAATGAAAAACGAATTGTAGTTGTGGGATTGAACGGATTCGGATAGTTTTGTTCCAGCGCAAAAGAATGCAGCAACTGTACTCCTCCTTCATTGACGGTGGTGAGCGGGCTTGTTGCAATGTGTATTATGATAGCCACTTCCCGACCGAGAGGAATCGTCGTCGCTGGCTGTAAGCGGAAAGAATCGCCTGTGGTAGTAAGGGCAAGAGGCACAACTTGATGACCGCTGGTCGTGAAGACATGCGCCGTGGCGCTGGAAATATTTCCCCACGCTTTCTTCGGCAGCGTCAGCAAAGAAACATAACCGGTGTCAACGCTCCCTCTTTCCAGAAAAGTAAAGATGACACCTTTGCTTTTATTTTCCGATAAGAAGGCATGGCTTTCGAGGTTGGGAAAATCATAAATAACTTGAGCTGCCTCCACGAGCGCAAGCCGCGTGGGTCCAAGAAAATCATACACCGTTTGATTAGCCTCGTCCACTCGTGTTCCAGAGGGACCTTGATTCCAGCCGTAGTAGTTTGTCCGGACTTGAAGTGGAGATAAATTGTTGGTGATACACCAATTCAAATAGCGCGCGGTCACAAGTGAACCAACCACCGCGCCTGCACCTCGAGTTGCCGCGCGAATGCCGACTTCCTCTGTTGACCAAATTCCAGTGATACTGCCCCGACCGACCCATGTTTTGAATCCATCCATAATGGTTTGCCAGGATGAAGTTGGCGCCACACCCATAACGTAGTGAAGCGTGATTAGGTGAACCAGTTCGTAAACGCGTTTACCGGCGATTGATGGTGCAAACGTGCCGGCAATCTGATAATTCAACAAGGAATCACCCCAGACTCGTGCATTGGGATTATGCGCATTGGTGATCGACCCGAGGCAAATCTTAATTCGTCCACGCGCCCCAAGAACCGCGACGCTGGCAGAATCAATGGCTTCAACCGTTGGCGCCAGAAGATATTCAACATAAAGAGGAATGATGAACATATCGTAAGGCTGCCCATCGCCAACTTTGTTGGGGTCTTGCCCGTTCCACAACCGGAGCGTTTTACTGTAGCTTTGACTGCTGATCTCATTGCCGATTTGCCAGTATATTCTAGAACTACCATTGGGCAGGAGCGCCAACCGCACAGATTGTTGTCGTACCACTTCTTTCCAGGTTTGCGCTTGATCGCTCTCGATGAAACGCATGTACGCATTCACGCGTGCCGTGTCCCTTGCCGAGCCGAGACCGCCCTCCGTTGTCATAATATCGATATTTGTCGGTAGTCGACTCATTGTGTTTTCCAAGCTGTCGAGCATGTTCGGTAAGATTTGGTGATTTGTATCCAATAACGACATACCAACCAGCCGCTCTGTATTGGCGTAACTGCGCACCCAGCTTGCCCAGGCCGGAATATTGCCGTATGATCCCAAATAGTCATTCCAATTGGCTTGCGATACGCTTTGGGCAAAAGCCACGAAGGGCAATGAAAAAAGGATAGACGACAAAAGAATTGTTTGCAATCGCCGTATAATTTCCTTTTGCATATTTACCTCCTATTCTGAAAATTTGATTGCTTAAGAATTTTGATTTTCACACAGAGCTCACTATCCTACCAGATGAGCACGACTCTTTTCGTAACTTATTGTAGCATTGACCGGCTCAGAGTACTACGAGAAACATTCCGCTAGCAACAGGCAAGGTTCAGCATACGGTCGCGCCGTTTTGCGGCGAGGTGATTTTAACAGTCAACGCTCGCTGGGCAAAAACAACTGAATTGAACAGAAGAAAACAAAAGAACATTTTCAATGATTTCATATCAAGCTTCTCCTTTTAAAATTTATCCGATTGATTTTACTCTTTAAATGCTATCGAATTAAAACTGCTTTTCGCACTTGAGAAAATTTCCCGGCAGTTAATTGATAAAAGTAAACGCCGGAAGGAAGTGTAGAACGTAGAGTGTAGAACGTAGAACTGTATTTCCCAGGTCTTTTGTATTCATCTACAAGGGTAGCAACTTCTCTTCCTAAAGCATCATAAACTTTCAACGTAACTTTTATCATCTCAGCTTTCTCGTTTGATGGTATTTCATACTCTATCGTTGTTTCTGGATTAAACGGATTGGGATAATTTTGATATAGCTGATATGTAGTAGGCTGCGATTCGGTTTCGTTTACAGATGTTGCATAACAATTTTTCGGGAAAATTTTATTCACTACATCAATTACTTGAAAGGTTGTTTCGCAGACTTTACTGAAAGTAGAATATGTAAAAACTACACCACAAGTTTTGTTACATCTGTTTATCCACATTATTGAACCAAACGCACCGCCTCCGCTAATTTGCTCTTGATAATTTTCTACGGGATTATAAATATCAAGCCAAGTACCAATTCCATACCGAATTGTATCTGCATTATATGGATTGTTATATGGCGGATTTACTGGATAAGGTGTTGCAATTACTGGTGCTTTATTTGTCTGATCTTTCCACATCTCTTGCATTAAAACACTATTTACTACTTGAACTCCGTCAGTATTTTTCCCATTATTTAAGATGAAACGTGCTAAACGAATAATATCTGCTGGACTTGAAACGAGCCCACCAGCTGCTCTTGGATTATTTATAACTCCAAATTGTGTAGCGTTAAGCCCTAGTGGAATTTTAATTTTATTGGTCCAGAGATTGTTCCAAGTTTCTCCAGTTGCTAATTCTGCAGCACGCGCTGCAACTTGCATAGAAACACCAGTATATTTGAACATCTTGCCCGGTGTATAAATGATTGGATCATAAGTAATAATACTATCAACACATTGTTCCATCGATAAAGTAGGATCAGTTAAGTATTTATTGCCGGTTATTCCGTCCCAGCCAGCAGTGTGTGAAAAGTTTTGTCTGATTGTGCTGCTTCCTTTGCCCAATCTTGTTGCATATGGTATAAATTTTCCGATTGAATCATCAAGACTGAAGTATCCTTCTTGTGCTAATCTAAGAATCACAGCGCCAGAAAAAGTTTTAGTAAGCGAGGCTATTGCTTTTACTGTTGTGCTGTCATATCCGCCCAAGGCTTTGTAATAAATTAAGCTGTCATTTTGCATAACCATTGCCACAACACTTCCATTATATTTCTTATTCAAATTGTTTATTAGTAAGCTGTCAATAGTAGAAAATGTTTGTGCTTTTGTTGTGACTACCGTAAGAAACAAAATTGATGAAAGGATAGTTTTTTTCATTTCAATATCGCTGCTTTTAATACTTTGGTAAACGAATTGGTTTTTAGTTGATAAAAATAAATTCCGCTTCTCATCACTAGCTTGTCCGCCTCGGTGTGCCGTCGGCGAGACGGGTTGAAAGATGACAATTTATGTTGAATTCGAACTTCGACAAGTTCTTCCAAGTAGCTCCTTGGACAGTTTGACAGTTTTGATTTATTAATATTCTTTTTTCTGAAGTTTCTATCAGTTCATTAAGTGAACAAGAATGAAATTATTATTAACACTCATTTTAGTATTTTTTCCAAATTATACCCATTCTTGTAAATTACTATAAAATCAAAAACAGTTTTGAAAAAGAAAGTAAAGAAATCATTAATAATCTGTCATACTGATTTTAAGTTTTTTTATTTTACTTTGTAATGTTGTCGGCTTCAATTTAAGTAATGCGGCGGCACCGTCTTTACCGTAAATTTTTCCGTTGGTTAATGACAACGTTCTTTGAATTACCCTTTTCGTTTCTTCCTCCAGGGATTGGATTCTTGAATTCTCTTCTTCACATTGTTTTTTGGTTTTCTGTTTTCTTTCGAACACCAGGTGTACGGGTTTTATAATACCATCTTTACAAAGTATTACGGCACGTTCCAGAGTGTTTTGCAATTCACGAACATTTCCATACCATGAATTATCTTGCAATATTTTCACAGCTTCGTTTGAAAGAAATAATTTTTTATTGCCGAATTTCTTGGAAAGTTTTTCAAGAAAATAATTCGAAAGTAGAAATATATCATCCTTTCTT
>DYHC01000239.1 GCA_020724325.1 Melioribacter roseus | reverse complement strand
TTGCATCCCACAGAACTTTATGAAAACCAACATTACCGCCGTGCAAATGATTTTCGCCGTCATTAAGAGCAAGCTGATATTCTTTACCGTCTAACTTAAATTTCCCTTTACCAATCCGGTTTCCATACCGTCCTACAATTGCGCCTTGATAGGATTTATCTTGAACATAACCCGAGAGCGAGTCGTAACCAAGTGTAACATCTTCAAATTTTCCATTTCGATCCGGAACAATAATAGATCTTACAATTGCTCCATAATTAATTATTTTAGCTTGCATTCCGGAATTATTTTTTAATGTGAATTGATATACTTCTCTTCCATCCGGTAATTTTCCATAGAGTGATTTTTCGACCATTATTTCGACCTTTGCATTATTAGAACAACCGATAATTATTAGAGATAAAAATAAGATTACTTTATTCAAGATACATTTCTTCATAGTTCATCTCCGCTGATATTTCTTGTTACTTAAATTTCGATTATAACTTTGAGGAGGACCAAGGTAGCTCTGTTTTACACCTAAAGGATAAGTTTCAACAACAATTTTCTGAAAAACTACGCCGGGGTCTACAGCCCACACTTTTAAAATATGTTCACCCTCTTCTTTAATGGAATGAACTGTTGTTGTAACTTTTATATTGTTACCAACCTTTTGATTCCATTCGTTCGGATATTTCCAGTCGGGAATTGTATCGGCAATATGAATATTTACTATTTGAGGAGGTTCGTTATTGAAAGATACGGCATAACGCAGTCCTTGTGTATGCTGAAAATTTAGTGTGGGCGATAAATATAGATTAACCTTCATCTCACCCTTAGAGAAGAAATGAATTTTATATTCCAATCTTGGGCTGGTATCATCTAAAGTTTGCTGCTGAACAGTAACCGGTTCAATAATCATTGCAGATGCCGTTCTGCCCAGATTGGGAATTTTAGTCCACTTAACCAAATCGGTTTCTACTGCATTATAAAAATTTTCGGCTTTCATAGAAACATAACCATTGCTCTCTACAAATGAATCATCACTTACCTTAATTGATTTATAATTATTAATAATCAGGTTAACAGTAACACTTGTGCCTGTTCCATTAATTATTATAGGGACCAGCTGCTTTCCAACAGGTGCTTTTTTCCAATCGATACTTACAAAAATTCTTTTCTCTTTTTCGATTTTTCCATTAGTATCAGAAACAATTATCCATGGTTGAGGAACTTTAATAACAAAATTAAAATCTTTTTTGCCTCTATTAAAGATTTCTATAAAATAAGCTTGCTTATTGAAAGAGTCGAATTCGGGTAAAACAGCATCGCTTTGTTCTTTAGCCCACCAATATTTAGATCCTTCAACTGCAACGCCCATTTCGGCTTCATCGGAAATATTAATTACTTTTACTTCCGGCATATAATTTTTATCGGGCTGCTGCCAGGATGTATAACCGATATGAGTTTGATCCATCATATGTGCCCACTTACCATCAGCCATTATGTTATTATAATAATATGTAATTGAAGAATCTTTTTCGAACAACTGCTTTGCAAGTTTTGCATAATCGTTAGTTGATGCGCGTCCCTGTAGAGCATATAAACGGTTTTTACCAACCGTAACATATAATTCATTTAGATTAGCACACGCTTCCGGCTGATGCAGAACTAATTGATAGAAAGCGGCATCGTAATCTGCTGGAAGAAGTTTACCGATTTTTTTTGCTTTTTCTACAAGCGCATTATACTCTGCAACAATAGTTTCGGCTTCTCTATAATTTGTTAAGCTGTATGTATCGGCATAGAGCATTTCCGGTTTACGCCGCGAATTAAATTTTGTGTATTTATTTAGTATGTCTGCAATTTCGTTAGAGTATTTATTTCCGAACTGTTTTTCAGCCCATAGCCGTGAATACTCCGGTAAATCCGATGCAGATATTTTTTCTGGGTCCCAGGCATAATCGAGAAAAAATTGTGTTGGAAATTCCATCGGTTTAATATCGCCCACATTTACAATCCATATTTCCCTTGCACCGTATTCATATGCAAGATGCATCTGTTCCCACACGCGTTCAATCTGGTTGGTGTTTAACCATTTATAATTTCTTGGGCCGCCTACAAAATCGTAATGATAATAAATTCCATAACCGCCTTTGCGCTGTGGAGCGGATAATTTAGGAAGTAAGCGAAGATTTCCCCAGTTGTCATCACAAAGCAGAATTGTTACATCATCAGGGACGCGCATTCCCTTTTCATAATACTCTTGAACTTCCTTATACAACGCCCAGACTTGAGGAATTGTAGTAATATCTTTTTTAGTAACGTCCGCGATAATATCTCTCTGGTCGGCAACAATTTTTTCGAGGAGTGAAACATTGGCTTCGGGACTCATAGCTTCATCGCCGTCTCCTCGCATAGCAAGAGTAATAATGCTCTCGTAGTTGCCCATTCTTTCAATTCCATCTCTCCAGAATTTTCTGAGTGCGCTATCGTTTTTCTCGTAGTTCCAGGGTCCGGAGCCATAGCGCCGCCATTCGTCATGCGCACGCATCATGGGCTCGTGATGGGAGGTGCTTATTACAACGCCGTACTCATCGGCAAGTTTAGGATTAAGAGGGTCGTCATCATAAAAAGCACTGCCCCACATTGCCGGCCAAAGAAAATTTCCTTTTAAACGAAGAATTAATTCAAATACATGTTCATAAAATTTATGATTGAACCCGCCAAATTTTTTTTGCGACCAGCCGGAGAGTGCCGGTATTTCGTCATTAATAAAAATACCTCTGTATTTAACTTTTGGTTCGCCTAAAGTAAATCTTGTTGGTAAAATGTAGATATTCGTTTTTTTCTTAACGGGTACATCTGCCCACCAATACCATGGTGATACACCAATCTGCTCTGAAAGATTATAGATACCGTAGATTGTTCCGCGCTTATCACTTCCCGAAATAATCAAAGCGCGATCCACATTCGAAAATGGTTTATCAACAACCTGAATTAAAAACGACTCCCATTTACCTGCAATTTCCTGAACATTAATTTTGTTCTCATTAATCAATTTATCAATCAAAGGATTTTTTCCTATCGTTCCAATCAATACTATTTCTTTGAATGATGGAAGAGTATCGGTTAATAAGTTTGGCTCTGCACCACTTACATTTTTAATATCATTTTGAAGATGTTTACTAACGCGGTGAATTCCCGGAAAATCGTCTTTACTTATTACAATTGCCGCAGATTTTCCATTCTCAACTAATGTAAAACTCCCCTGAACTTTTTTTGTTGTTACGTAAGATTCTTGATCAAACGAAAAAGACAAATGATTAGAAATAAAGAGAAACAGCATAACCACATAGATAGATTTTTTCATGTCAACCCTGTTTTATAATTGATTTGCATTCTGCTTATTACAAAAAATCATGCGATTACCTTCTAACTGATTTATGCCACTAAAACACAAAATTTCACGAAAGTCTTTGGTGTTATTTAGTGCTTTTGTGATTTTGTGGCGATTACTTTTTTTATTACTACTCTTTACTGAAAATCATCGGTCCGAAACGGTGAAGCCGGCAGCCCTTCTTTATTATACAGGTTAGCTCCTTCAGGGTTGTATGCCCAGGCATATCTTACCGCTGCGGGTTTAGACACGTGCCCGCTCCATACAATAATTTTATTATTTACAATTTTTGCATTAGCCCAAACAAATTTTTTGTCTTCACCCGAAATTGCAAATTGTTTTAATTCATTACCGCCATGTGCAATTAATCCGCTTCCAATATTTTCAAATGTCAGCTCTATTGTGTTTCCTTTTATCTTCATTGATTTATAAACCGGTCCGGAATAAACAATATTTTTTTCTTTATAAGCTAACCTTCTTGCTGCAAGAGCTAACCTTTTTCCAACATCTTTTTTGTTTAGAGGGTGAACATCATTCCATTCGCCAATGTCTATAGTAACAGCCATTCCGGTATTAGGGACAGTAAGAGATTTAAGCTGGGATTCTCTTAACAATGCCCAAGCGCTTTCGGATGGCTGATCCCTCGCTTCCAAAAAATTAGCAAGTTGAACGAATAGAAATGGGAAGCTGCCTTGTCCCCAATTTTTACGCCAGTCGGA
>DYHC01000238.1 GCA_020724325.1 Melioribacter roseus | reverse complement strand
TTTGTTGTCTATTACCGTAATAGGAATTGTAATAGTTTATCAATTCATTTTTACTGACAAGTGTATTTCCATTATCAGCAACCTTGCTAATTCTTCCATAATTAACTAGGTAAGAAATGTTGGAAGGAGTAACATTCCTATTAAATTTACTGCTGATCCATTCACTTGCTTCTTTAATAGTTATAAATTCCTTCTGCATTCTACATTCTCAATTCTCAATTATTCGTATTCGGGTTTCGTTTTATAAGGAATCGGGTCTTCAACGCCCGCTTGTTGAAAACCGCGCAAACGGAAAGCGCAGCTATCGCAAACGCCGCAAGCTTCGTCTTCACTTTGATAGCACGACCATGTTAAATGGAGCGGCGCATTCATTTCAACTCCATTTTTAACTATATCAGCTTTAGAAAAATTTATAATGGGAGTAATAATTTTTATCTTCGTTTCCGGTTTAGTTCCAAGGTCTACCATTTTTTCGAATGCTTCATAAAACTGAGGACGGCAATCGGGGTACCCGGAAGCATCTTCATGAACCGCACCTATAAATACTGCATCTGCACCAATTACTTCTGCCCAGCTAACACAAACACTCAAAATATTTGCATTACGGAATGGGACATAAGACGAAGGGACCTCCTTATTATCCAGATCGGCTTTAGAAATCTCAATTGACTTATCTGTAATGGACGACCCGCCGATTTTTGCCAGATATCCAAGATCAATTACCATTCTTTTTTCTGCATTGTAATAGCTGGCAATATCATTAAACGCTTTCAACTCGCGTGTTTCGGTTCTCTGCCCGTAACTAACGTGAATCAATGCAAGCTTATATTCTATATTTGCAATTGCTGCAGTTACACAGCTATCCATTCCGCCGCTTACAGCAACAACTGCTAATTTCCTCTTTGCCATAGAACTATCCTAAATTGCAGTCAAAAATAATAAAATCGATTCAACTCGTGAAATAAAAAGAAAGGGATTAACTGTTTAACGGATCAAACGATTTTTTTTGAGAAAAATAAGAATAATTCCAAGCATTAAACTAACAATAGATGATATTAAGAAAGGCACATTATAACCGAAACTATCCCATAATATACCTGTAAGCATAGAGCCGAGCATTACACCAAAACTGCTGAATGTTGTTACTAAGCCGATAGCAGTTCCTCTTAAATGAGAAGGAATTAGATCCGATATCCATGCTTTAGAAATACCTTCAGTTGACGCAGCGTAAATTCCGTAAATGCAAAACAAAACTATGTTTATTAAGTAACTCGAACTGATTCCGAATCCAAGATATACAATTGAGAAAACGAAAAGCCCGGCAATATAAACTTTCGATTTGCTCAATTGATCCGATATTCTACCGATTGGATATGATGATAAGGCATATACAACGTTGAATAAAATGTATCCGAGCAATGCTGCGGTATCAGAACCGGAAATGTTTTGTGTTTTTAAGATTAGAAAAACATCGCTGCTGTTTACAATAGAAAATAAAGTTAGAATTGTTAATAGCAATTTGAATTCCGAAGTAGTTTCTGACCAGAAAAGTTTAATACTAATTTTATGTTTTACCTGTATATTGAACGATCCTTTTTCTTTAACAAGAAATACAAACATTACAGCTAATAGAGAAGGAACAACGGCGGCAAAATAAATTAGAATATAATTACCGGTGAAATAATTCAGCAGAATTAATGCAGTCATTGGACCTAATACAGCACCAAGCGTATCCATACCGCGGTGAAATCCGAAAATGGCTCCCGTGTTATTTGTTGATGCCGCCGCAAGTAAAAAATCCCTTGGAGCTGTTCTAATTCCTTTTCCTATTCTGTCAATAACACGCGATGAAATTACAGTTGGAATAAATGGTAAAAATCCCGGAAGAGGTTTTACAATTGCAGAAAGAGTATAACCTATCTTTACAAATATTGATCTTCGTTGAATCTTATCCGACAGCAGTCCGAAATAACCTTTCAGCAGACCAGCAGTAACTTCTGCAATTCCTTCAATTAAACCAATAAGCGACATTGATGCCCCCAGCGTTGCAGAAAGGAAAAGAGGAGTAATTGGATAGAGCATTTCACTTGCAAAGTCTGTAAAGAGACTTACTAAACCTAAAATCCATACTGAAGTAGGAATTCTGCTTTTATTTTTCATTTATGTAAAAAGAAATATTTGCAGCGCAATTTAACTGATTTCTATTGACAATTTGAATACAAGTTCTAACATTAGGAGTGAACATTTCAACAAATGGCAATTCGCCTTATAATACTTACTAAGAACTGACTAAAAGGACAGTTGAATTTATAATAGGAGGAGGATATGGAATTTTTTGAACTTCATCCCGTAACACCGCAACTAAGATATATTAACAAAGCAGTAGAAGTATTGAAAAACGGCGGTGTTATTATTTATCCCACCGACACCGTCTATGGAATTGGCTGCGATATTTATAACAAAGAAGCTCTCGATCGTGTATATCAGATTAAACACGAAGCGGGAACAAAATTATTCAGTTTTATCTGCCCGGATCTTAAAGATATTTCTAAATATGCAAAAGTATCGGACTATGCATATAAGACTATGAAAAAGCTGCTGCCGGGACCTTATACATTTGTTTTACCGGCGGCAAAGGAAGTACCTAAAAAATTATGGAGTAAACGTAAAACGGTTGGTATAAGAATACCGGATCATAAAATTGCACTCTTGCTTGCTAAAGAATTGGGAAATCCGATTGTTAGTACATCTGTTACCAATAGAAAAGGTGATGTTCTTTTTAATCCTGATGAAATAAAAATTATCTTCAATACACAGGTAGATTTAATGCTTGCAAGCGGAGCCTTAGAAGGGAAACCATCAAGTATTATAGACCTAAGTAAAGAAAAACCGAAAGTTTTACGCGAAGGCGCCGGGGATATTAGTGCTTTTGCAAGTTATTGATTACAACATTAATAGAGTGTAGTTTGATTTTGGATAAATTTTTCCGTCTCACTTCCTGTAAAAAGGAATGACATTTAAGTTCTAGGAGAACAAATTTATTTGAATACAATTTTTATCCGATCCACATTTCTGACGTTATTGAAAAATCCTGCTCAAATTTAGCAGACCTTAAATTCTTTTGTGTTCGGATATTTTTATTCCTCCTGTCTCCTACGGGTTCCGGAATATCTGGTACATAAGTTTTCAGCATTTCTTCATTGATTGAATATGCACGCTGCCCTTTAGTTTTTTTGTTTTTAACGGTTACTAATTTCAACTTGGATTTAGAATCATTTACACTTTGCCCGCGCATCTTTACCTCCTGATTTCATGTGATTCAAGAATCTGAAAAGAATAATTTGAGGAGAAACCTGCTGCAAATATAAAAAAAATTGTGCTTCCTCTTAAGGGAAATAGAAATCCCTATTCGATTCCGTGTAAATTTATAATTCCTTATGAACTAACGTTGAAGATGCTTGTACAGCAGGGAAAATTATCATTTGAGCAATATTCACATGTTTAGGTCTGGTAGCAACGTAAACCACAGCATCAGCTATGTCCTCGGGTGAAAGCGGAATATAACCTTTATAAACCGCATCAGCTTTTTCTTCATCGCCATAATATCTTACTTTGCTGAATCCGGTTTGAACCAACCCGGGGTCAATGGTGCTTACACGAATATTTTTATCAATTACATCCATCCGCAAAGATTTTGTTATTGCGGTAACAGCGTGTTTGGTTGCACAATAAACGGCTCCACGCGGATAAGCTTCTAACCCCGCAATTGAACCGATATTGATTATGTGACCTTCTTTCCGTTCAACCATTTGATTAATTACCGCATGTGTTACATAGAGCAATCCTTTAATATTAGTATCAATCATTTCCTCCCAGCCATCGGGATTATCTTCATAGAGTCTATTCATACCCCTTCCCAATCCGGCGTTATTGATAAGTATATCAATCTTCTTCCAGCAATCCGGCAAGGATTTTACAGCTTCATCAACTTCTTTTTTCTTTCTTACGTCAAGTTGGAACGGGTAAACATTTATTTTGTATTTCGACTTTATATCGCTGGCTATTTCATCTACCAGATTTTTTCTGCGGGCGCTAATTATTAAATCTGC
>DYHC01000237.1:3525-4111 GCA_020724325.1 Melioribacter roseus | reverse complement strand
TCCTAAACCTGTTATTGCTCTTGTTGCCGGTTATGCAATTGGAGGCGGACACGTTTTACACGTTATCTGCGATTTAACTATTGCGGCAGATAACGCTGTCTTTGGTCAGACCGGTCCTAAAGTTGGAAGCTTCGACGGTGGATTTGGCTCGAGTTACCTTGCCAGAATAGTCGGGCAGAAAAAGGCACGCGAAATCTGGTACCTCTGCCGTCAATACAATGCCCGCGAAGCTTTGGAAATGGGATTGGTAAATAAAATTGTAACTATTGATAAGCTTGAAGACGAAGGAATTCTGTGGGCTAAAGAAATTCTTGAAAAGAGTCCCCTTGCAATTCGATTGTTAAAGTCAGCATTCAATGCTGAGCTGGACGGACAAGCCGGGATACAGGAATTAGCCGGTAATGCAACTCTGTTATATTATATGAGTGAAGAAGCTCAGGAAGGCAAAAATGCATATAACGAAAAAAGGAAACCGGATTTTTCTAAATTTCCCAGGGTTCCATAAAATATATTCTGATAAAATATTTCTTGATACAATTTTCTAAATATGATTATAACAACAAAAACGATTTCCAAATTAGATGCA
>DYHC01000237.1:0-3515 GCA_020724325.1 Melioribacter roseus | reverse complement strand
AACTCTTTTAGCTGCGTTAGTACCTGTTGTTACCGGTACATCCATTGCAATTAATGACCATCAGTTTCACCTTACCGCAGCATTTATTGCCCTTATATGTACAGTTTTGATTCAGATTGGAACTAACTTTGTTAACGATCTTTACGATTTTTTAGCCGGTTCAGATAAAAAGGATCGCTTAGGTCCGCTACGTGCTGTGGCTTCCGGATTTATTTCGGTCAACCAAATGAAACTGGGAATCTATATTACATTCGGACTTAGTTTTATACTTGGATTATACCTTGTCTATTTAATCGGTTGGGAAATTTTAGTTATTGGGGTCGTCTCTATCATTGCAGGTATAGTTTATACAGCCGGACCATTTCCGCTTGCATATAACGGACTTGGAGATTTAGCATCTTTTCTTTTTTTCGGATTGGTTGGAACTGTAGGCACTTATTATGTTCAAGCAGAAAATATTACAGCTACGGTTTTCTGGTCGTCTATTCCTGTAGGAGCATTAATTACAAATATTCTTGTTGTTAATAATTACCGCGACCGGCTTGAAGATCAAACAAACGGTAAGCATACATTAGCTGTTCTTATGGGCGAAAAGTTTACTAGAATTCAATACGTTTTATTTATGATTATTTCCTATGCTATTTTGCTAATAGTATTTTTTACATATAAACAAAGTATAGTTGTATTTTTACCTCTGTTAAGTTTACCGGTTGCGGTCAAGTTGATAAGGATGATTTATACACTTCATGGTAAAGAGTTAAACAAGACTCTTGAGCTTACTGCTAAACTTTCTGCTTTGTACGGATTGCTTTTTGCAATCGGTATTATATTATGATCGTAAAAGAAATAAAATATAAGTCTATTAAGATTCGTTTTAACAAACCATTCAAAAGCTTTTCACATATTCTATACGAAAAATCCGGTTTCTATTTGGTAATTACAGATCAATACGGCAACAAAGGAATTGGAGAAGCATCGCCTCTGCCGGGATTTAGCAAAGAAAATATTTCTGAAGCTGAACAAGACATTAATTATCTAACCAAATTATTTTCCAGAAAAGAATTTCATTTGAGTAATGCTTTAATTAATGATATTTCTTATGACAAAAAGATTGTGCCATCGGTTTGCTTCGCATTCGAACAAGCATTATTTAATTTAGCATTACTACAAAATGAAAGAACTAATAACCTTACAGCCGGATTAATTGGCAAATCTTTTGTTGAAGTAAATTCTATTATTGATATTGATGAAAAAAGTGAAGTACTAAATCGCATTGAAGCCGATTTACTTTCTGGATATAAAACTATAAAACTGAAAGTCGGACGGCTTAATTTTGATGAAGACCTTCAAATAATAGATTTAGTTCGAAACCGAATTCCTGAAAAAATTAATTTACGTTTAGATGCAAACGGTGCATGGGATATCGATACAGCTTACGAACGAATACAAAAACTATCTCCTTACAACATTCAATACATAGAAGACCCGTGCAAATACACCGATTGTATGGTAAAACTTTCCAGAGTTAGTCCTATACCGGTTGCAATCGATCTTACTATTAATTCGATTGATTGCTTAAGAGAACATATTATCAACGGAACATTTAAATACATTATTGTAAAGCCGATGATTCTTGGTTCCATTTTCAAACTGATTGAACTGATAAAACTTGCCGAATCAAGAAATGTTAACCTAATAGTTTCCTCTGCATTCGAAACCGCTGTTGGAAGAAGCATCCTCTTTTATCTTGCTGCATTAACCAATCACAACTTTGCTCATGGATTAGCAACTTCAGGTTATTTGCAAAATGATAATATGTATGACCCGTTCCAAATTATTAATGGTGAAACCAGAGTAGATAAGATAATATTTCCTCCCACATTTGATATCGGGCTATGATCTCTATAACAAACAAAATAAACTGGCTTAAAGAACAAAGTGAATATTATGGTGTGAAGCCGGCAATTACATTTAACAATTCATCCTTTTCATATTCATACCTTTTTGAGAGAGCCATAGAATTTTCTTCTGCATTAAAACAGAAAGGACTAAATACCGGCGATAGAATTGCGCTGCTGTTTAAACATTCACCCGAATTTATTTTTGCGGTTAATGCAGTATGGTTAGCCGGCGCAATTCCAGTATTATTAAATACAAGGAATACAGAGGAGGAAATTTTATATCAAACTAAATTTACAAAAGTAAAGTTTATTTTAACCGATTTATCAAACTCTGAAAAAGTAAAAAATGTTAGTTCTGCTCCCACAATATTGTTGAACGAGCTAAAACTCTCAGGCAGTATAGAAAATACCATTCCCAATTTTCATTTAAGCAATAATGCATTAATTCTATTTACTTCGGGAAGTACTCGTAAACCGAAAGCTGTGGTTCATACATTCGAAAGCTTATTTCAAAGTGTGCTGTTAACCGATTCGTTTTCAGTCCTTTCGGATAGAGATATTTGGCTCTGTTCATTACCGTTTTACCATATTGGCGGATTTATGATCTTTGTCCGCTCGCTTCTTTCCGGTGCTGAATTAATTTTTCCTGAATCAACCAGTCATATCGATATTAATGAAGCGCTAATAAAATATAATCCAACTCATCTCTCTTTAGTCTCTGCGACTCTCAAGCAGCTAATTGATATCGAAGCAGTTCCTAACCCAAATCTTAAGCATCTCTATGTTGGCGGCGGGCACCTCGATATTTCTTTATGCTCATTGGCAATTAACAAGGGATTTCCTATTGTAAAAGTTTACGGATCAACCGAAACCTGCTCGATGGTAACAGCATTATCCGCTGAAGAATTTAATAGTAAACCCCAATCGGTTGGCAAACCATTAGGCGCTGCACAAATTAAAATTGTTGATTCAACCGGTCGTTTTTTAGAGCCGTATAAACAGGGGGAAATCGTTGTTCAAAGTAAATCCCTGTTGAAAGAATATTATTCAGATAAAATTGAAACCGGAAGAAAAATCGCAAACGGTTTTTATCATTCTGGTGATTTCGGCTGGTTAGATAATGAGGGTTATTTACATATCGAATTGCGAAGAGAAGACTTAATAGTAACCGGTGGAGAAAATGTTAATCCAAAAGAGATTGAACAATTTCTTATTCAACTTCCTTCTATAATAGATTCTTATGTTTTTGGCGAGCTTAATGATAAATGGGGACAAATTATCTGCGCCGCCGTAGTAACAGACCGCGATATAACCGAATATGAACTAAAAGACCATCTTAGAAATATGATGGCTTCTTTTAAAGTTCCTAAAAAATTTTACTTTCTCGATAGAATTCCAAGAAATGAGCTTGG
Source organism: Melioribacter roseus (assembly GCA_020724325.1). Taxonomy (GTDB): domain Bacteria; phylum Bacteroidota; class Ignavibacteria; order Ignavibacteriales; family Melioribacteraceae; genus DSXH01. Next base: position 202 of record DYHC01000237.1, on the reverse strand, counting down.
TAAAATTGAAAAAGATAAGCTGATGAAATTACTTCTGTAAATGTTCCAACAATTTAGAATGCAATTCCTTTGGCAATTCCGTTTTCTTAAAACTCTTTTTGGAAACGCAAACATGAACCGTCTTTGCGGCTGCCGATTCGTGTAGATCTACCTGATAAATTTTATAACTCAGTTCGAACGACGATTTCATTAACCGCGAGAC
>DYHC01000236.1 GCA_020724325.1 Melioribacter roseus | reverse complement strand
AAAGAAAAATTTGGATTCTTAATTAATGCATTTAAGTACGGCGCTCCTCCACACGGCGGAATTGCTTTTGGTTTCGACCGGCTGGTTATGTTATTTGCTGGTAAATCTTCTATCCGCGATGTAATTGCATTTCCTAAAACTTCCAGCGGTATTTCTCTGATGGACGATTCTCCTTCTTCCGTTGATGAAGCACAGCTTACTGAGTTACACTTAAAGATTAGATAAGAAAGCCCTATGCTTTTGCGTGTATTCCTCACCACTTTACATGTAAAACTTACCATGTTTCCATTTCATCATTAAAAAAATTTCTTTGCATTCTTTAATTCCTTTGCTATATTCCATACGGCAAGATGAAAAAATTTCCACTTTCTGAGTTGGTTTAATATTTGTCCTAAGTTTAGCAAAGTAGTTTTAAGTTACTTTTTGAGACGATCGGAAAAAATTACTGAAACTGAAAATTTATAAAGGATCAGTCCGTGGGTCAGCAGCAGCTTTTATTAATCTTGTTAGGTATTCTAGTTGTAGGTGTTGCAATTTTTGTTGGAATTAATCTTTTCCGTGCAAATGCAATAGAAACAAAGCGCGCAAATGTTACAAACGAACTTGTAAATTTAGCATCTATGGCTCAGCAGTATTATATGAAACCGAAAGCTTTAGGCGGAGGCGCCCGTACTTTTAACGGATGGGTAGTTCCCGATGAGTTAGAAACTACCGCAAATGGACATTTTACTGCAACTGTATTTACTGATAGTGTTGTTCTAATTGGCATAGGAAATGAAGTAGTTACTAATAATGATTCAATTAAGGTACAATTAACTGTTAGACCAACTTCATTTAGAACCGTGATTATAAACTAAGTTTTCTTTTGTTCTAATTAATTAACATAAGCAACAACAAAACAACAGGAGTAAAAAATGGGTCAACAACAACTTCTCTTAATCGTGCTTGGCGTTATCATAGTTGGTATCGCCGTAGTAGTAGGTATTAACGTATTTACAGCAAGCAGCACACAAGCAAACAGAGATGCAGTTATTGCAGACATGACAAACTTAGCATCTTTAGCACAGCAATTTTACAGAAAACCAACAGCCCTTGGCGGCGGCGGTAATGCATTTACCGGATGGTCAATCCCCGCTCAATTAGATACAACTGGTAATGGTACTTATTCAGTTACGGTTGCAGCCCAACAAGTAACACTTGTTGGTACTGGAAATGAAAAAGGAAATAATGGAACTACTAATGTTCAAGCAACTATGATAGTAGGCCCGAATGCGATCACATCCACTACAATCAATAATTAGTTTTTTTAACAATTTTTGTTAAATTGGAGGCGGCTAAAATTGTAATTAGCCGCCTTCTTTTTTTATTAAAGGGCAATTAATATGATTGAAGTTCGGTTTAATGCTCAAAAACATACTGGTCAGGCAATTAGCGGCAATTTAAGCGAACCAACCTATAAGGAAGCTAAATCTAAAATCTATAAACTTGCCGAAAAACATCAATTAAAAATTAAGTCAATTGAAAAGAAAAGTTCTTACATCTATAAAATTCGCCGGGGTAAAGAAAAACCGGTAGTAGGCGAACAAAGAGCTTTTTCTAAAGATGAAGTTGCCAACGCTTTAAGAAAACTTGGCTACGAAGTAGTATCTGTTAATAAGAAACTACTCGATTTTAACCTCAAACCTCCGCAACAGGATATAGTTTCTTTTGTAAAGATTAGTGCCGAGCTGCTGGATCAGAAACTTCCGTACAGCGAAATATTAACACTTCTTATTAACGATATAGAAAACAAAACACTTAAAGAAACATTAAAGCAGATTAACAACGAACTCAAAAAAGGAGCTGATAGCGAAGCAACGTTTTTACGTTATCAGGGTGTATTTGGTAAATTCACCGCTTATATGCTTGGGTTAGCATCTAAAAGCGGTAATATGGCAGAGATTTATAAAGCAACGGCAAAATTTTTAGAGAGGCAGCAAGAGTTCAGAAAAAATCTTAGAAGCGCGCTTATTACTCCGCTTGTTACATTATTTGTTCTGTTTCTGGCTGTAATTTTTTATGTAGGTTATATTTTCCCGGAGACTGCAAAACTTTTTGTAAAATTTAAAATTGATCTTCCTCCGCTAACCGCCGCAACTCTTAGTATAAGCGATTTTCTGATAAATAATATGCTGCTGGTTTCGTTAGCAGTTATTGTACCGCCAATAGTTTTCTGGCAATTTGCAAAAACAAAAAAAGGCAAATTGTATGTTGACCGCTTCATGCTCAAAATACCGATTATGGGTTCGCTAATTCATAAGACATTAATTGAAGTTTATTGCCGCGTGTTTTATACTCTTTACAGCGGCTCTGCAGAAAGTATAGAGCCGATTAGAATTGCAGCAGAAGCTACAGGAAATTCTTATTTCGAAAACCAGATTAAAACGGTTGCTATTCCGCTAATGATTAAAAAAGGAATTGGCATAACCGAAGCTTTTCAGGCAAGTGGCGTCTTTACTGAAACTGCATTATCTAGATTTCACTCGGGCGAAGAAACCGGTACAATTAAAAATACAGCATTACAGCTTGCAAACTATTACGAAAGCGAAACGGTTTTTAGATTAAAGAATGTTATCGAATTAATTCAGGTAGGAATTGCTATGGTAATTATGATAGTAATGATTGCTCTTACTTTAATCTCTGCAGAAACTGCAACTATAAGCCCTAAATCACCGGTAATGTAAAACACGCGAGGAATTTAGAATGATCGATACTCAAATAGAAATGACAGATAAAATTGGTTACCTCCTTTTAAAAAAAGGGATAATTGATTCAAAGATTCTTGAACAATCACTTAAAATAAAAGACGCAGACCAGCTTAAACAGAAGAGAAATCTTGCTCAAATACTTGTTGATGAATTTGGTTACGAACACGATGTTATTTTTAGAGAAGTTGCTGTCCTCTATGCATTCAAAGAATTAAATATTCATCCGGAAGAACTTTCTGAAGAAAGACTTGCAGAGATAAAAGGATTAATGAACAAACAAGGAGCAGGAGTTCGTAAAATGCTTCTTGACCACCGCGTAATTCCATACCGCTTCGATGATAAAATAAAAGATAAACTTATACTTGCTGCTGTAGATCCTACGGATAGAACTTTAGCAAAAATTGCATATACGCTTAATGCTAAGAAATATGAAATCAATTACCTAAGAAAGAAGGATTACGAAAGACTTATTAACCTGCTCGTAGCTTCTGAAAATGAATATTTGAAACTAATTGAGGAAGCTGGTGAAGAAATTCAAGTTACTCAGGAAGAAGTAACCATTAATGAAGACGAGCTCGATGCAGAAATAAATAAAAGTGCTCTTATAAATTTAATTGAAGCAGCTTTGGTAGAAGGTGTTCGTAAAGGTGTGAGCGATATACATCTTGTTCCTAAAAGCGGAAATAAAACCGAAATTCATTTTAGGATAGACGGTAAACTGCAGCTCTGGCATGTTCAGGAAGGTACTATGCCGGAAGCTGTTATGGCTGTTGTTAAAGACCGTTCTAAAGGGCTCGATCGTTTTGAAAGAGAAAGAGCTCAGGATGGTTTTATTCAAAGAGAAATTGACGGGCATATAATTCGTTTCAGAGTATCGGTACTGCCAACAGTAGGAACGGAATTGAAAAACAAATTTGAAAGTATTGTAATAAGAATTCTTGATGATAGAAAAGTAATAAAAGATTTGAGCAAGTTAGGATTAACCGGATACTCTAACAAAGCATTTGTTAAGTCGATTAATCAGCCGCAAGGAATGATTATACTTACCGGTCCAACCGGTTCCGGAAAAAGTACCACTCTTATTGCTGCGCTTTACCAGGTTATCAATCCTACTAAAAATGTTCTAACAGTTGAAGACCCTGTTGAATACGTTATTGAAGGCGCAAGACAGCTTAAGATAGGTCATAAAATGAACTTTGAGCAGGCAATTAGATCAATTCTCCGCCACGATCCAGATATTGTTCTTGTGGGTGAAATGCGAGATAAAGAGACCGCAGAAACAGCAATTAAACTTGCCAACACGGGTCATTTAACATTTTCAACATTACACACAAACGATGCTCCCAGTGCCGTCGCACGCTTATTTA
>DYHC01000235.1 GCA_020724325.1 Melioribacter roseus | reverse complement strand
GAATTTCTATACCTTACACATAAATCAAAATTTATTTCTTATATAAGTGTTTTTCTGGTATCAATATACATTACTAAGTATTTAAGAAAAGTTTTTAGTGAATACCAGCCGGATAAAATTATTCTTTTCCATTTCTTTCTTATTAGACCAACCTTTTCTACGCTTAGAAAATTAAATAAAGATGTTCCGGTAATAACGGTTGTAACCGATCCATTTACTCCGCCTAAACTCTGGTTCTTGAATAAGAAACAGATCTTTATTCTTTTCAGCCAGAAACTTAAAAACCTTTGCATGGAAAACGGCATTGAAGAATCGCGCTTAAATGTTTTCCCTTTTATTCTTGGTGAAAAATATTCCGAAAAACCAGATGATGAAAAAATTGCTTTGTTAAAAAGGAAATATGGTGTTGAGAATAATAATATTCTTTTAATACTTGGCGGAGGAGATGGAATTCCCAAAGGTTATAAAATTCTTAAAGAATTTTCAAAACAGAACAACCTTTTCAAAATTATTTTAGTCTGCGGTAAAAACAAAAAATTGTATATCCAGGCAAATAGAATAAAAGAAAAATTTGGCTGGGATAATTTGATTGTATATGGTTACGTCGACTTTGTATATGATCTTATAGCTATATCCGACCTTGTGATAACGAAATGCGGTGCTTCTACATTTATGGAAATATTAATGAGCGGAAAAATACCAATTGTTAATACATACATATGGGAACAGGAAAAGGGAAATGTAGATTTTATAATTGAAAACAAACTTGGACTTTTTGAAAAGAGAATAGATAAACTTCCCGGAATAGTTTCTAACTTATTCAGTGATAAAAATGCTTATAACGAATTCAAAAAGAATATAGAACAAGTAGGTTTAAGAAACGGCTCTGGAGATGTAGCAGAGTTTATTTGTAAGTAATATTAGACCGATTACGTGTAATTTCAATTCTACAGCTAACCGGTTCAAAAGCTGCAGTTCAAATTTATGTTTCTGTTGAATATTGTAGGATTGGCTCAAATTTAGCAATCTTTCCACTCGTAACCGAGCATTCAGTATCAGGATTATTTATATTTACGCCTAATTTTTATCAATATAGAGTTGTAAATGCTGGCAAAGAATTATTCTGAAATTCCTAAAACGTATAATCCAAAAGATGTTGAGGATAAGTGGTACAAATATTGGTACGATCATAACCTCTATCACAGCGAAATTGATGAGAACAAAGAACCATATACAATTGTAATTCCTCCGCCTAACATAACCGGAATACTTCATATAGGTCATATTCTTAACAACACTCTTCAGGATATTTATATTCGCTACAAACGAATGATGGGTTTTAATGCATGCTGGATTCCCGGAATTGACCACGCTTCTATTGCTACCGAAGCTAAAGTTGTTGCTATGCTGAAAGAAAAGGGAATTAACAAAGACAATATTTCGCGCGAAGACTTCTTGCATTACTGTTACGAATGGAAAGAAAAATACGGCGGAATAATTTTCAAGCAGCTCCGTAAACTTGGAGTAAGCTGCGATTGGCAGCGCGAACGTTTTACTATGGATATTCATTTTTACCGTAAAGTAATTGAAGCGTTTGTTAAACTTTATAAAGAAGACCTTATCTACCGCGGTTATAGAATGGTTAATTGGGACCCCGCATCAAAATCAGCAATTAGCGACGAAGAAGTTTTCTACAAAGAGGTTAAAGCCAAGCTCTGGTTCTTCAAATATCCCGTTAAAGAATCTGCCGATTATGTTATTGTTGCAACTACACGCCCGGAAACAATGCTTGGCGATACAGGTATTGCAGTTAATCCGGATGACAAGCGCTATAAACACCTGATAGGTAAAACAATTATACTTCCAATTGTCGGAAGAGAAATTCCTCTTTTTGCCGATGGGTATGTTGATAAGGAATTTGGTACTGGCGCAGTAAAAGTGACTCCCGCCCATGATGTAAATGATTACGAAATGGGTTTGCGTCATAATCTTGAAACAGTCAACATTTTTAATGAAGACGCTACTTCGAACGGTAATGTGCCTAAAGAATTTAGAGACCTTGATCGTTTTGATCTTCGATATAAAGTTATTTCGAGAATGGAAGAACTTGGTTTGCTTCATAAAGTAGAAGATTACACAAATAAAATCGGTTACTCTCAGCGCGGTAACGTTCCTATAGAACCGTACCTCTCGGAACAATGGTTTATGAGAATGGATAAACTTGCTAAACCGGCTTTAGAAGCTGTTCTTAATGGAAAAGTAAATTTTTATCCCGTGCATTGGGTAAAAACTTATGAACACTGGATGACAAACATAAGGGATTGGTGTATTTCGCGTCAGCTCTGGTGGGGTCATCGAATTCCGGTTTGGTATCATAAAGAAACAAAAGAAATATATTGCGAAGTTGAACCGCCGTCAGATATTGAAAACTGGTATAGAGATGATGACGTTCTGGATACATGGGCATCTAGCTGGCTGTGGGCGCAGGATGTATTTACAACCGAGGCAGAACAAAAATACTATTACCCAACCGACCTTCTTGTAACCGCTCCGGATATTATTTTTTTCTGGGTTGCAAGAATGATTATTGCCGGAATGCATTTCAAAAATGAAATTCCGTTTAGAGATGTCTATTTTACAAGCACGGTTAGAGATATTCAGGGCAGAAAAATGAGTAAATCTCTTGGAAACTCTCCGGATCCATTAGATTTAATAGATGAATTTGGAGCCGATGCACTACGGTTTACTATGATCTATATTGCTCCGCTTGGTCAGGACGTTCTTTTCAGCACGGACAAATGTGAGATAGGAAGAAACTTTGCAAATAAAATCTGGAATGCCGGAAGATTTTTATTAATGAATGCACTGAATATAAAAGTAAGTAAAGAACTTGTTGATGAACATCTCGATTATACCGACCGATGGATAATTTCCAGATTCCAGAAAACTATAAAGGAATTCACTGAAGCAATCAATGAATATGAAATTAATAACGCTGCAAAAATAATTTACTCTTATGTGTGGAATGATTTCTGCGATTGGTATTTAGAACTATCTAAGTTCCGACTATATAATGCTGCCGATGAAGTGAAATCCGCGTTATTGTCAAGAGCAGTTTCATTATTCGAAGAAATGCTTAAACTTGTTCATCCTTTTATGCCCTTTATTACAGAAGAGATCTGGCAGCTTCTAGATGAAAGAAAGTACAAGGACAGTATTTCTATTCAGGAGTTTCCAAAATATTATGGAATACTTGTTGATGAAAATGCAGAAAAGAATGTTGAGTTCCTTCAAAATATTATTACGGCTATTAGAAATATCCGCGGCGAAATGAATCTTCCTCCATCCAAGTTAATTAATGTTATGTTGAAGACCAACATGATTAATTCCGAACATGTAAGCTACATCAAATCTCTTGTTAAGATTGATAAGTTAACGGTTGATGCTAACATCGAAAAACCAAAGACAAGTGCGTCTGCCGTAGTTAAAGACTGCGATATCTTTGTGCCGCTAGAAGGATTGATTGATCTGAAAATTGAAAGAACCAGAATCGAAAAAGAAATTACCCGAATCTCCGGTTCTCTTGAAGGTGTTAAGAAAAAGTTATCTAATGAAGAATTTGTTGCAAAAGCTCCGGCGGAAGTTATAGATCGTGAAAAAACAAAAATGAGCGATTGGAAAAAATCTTTGGAAAAACTAGAAGCAATTCTCTCTGACCTTAATTAAAAGTTATTGTCAATTATTAGAAGGGTTTTTCCGGTTCTTATCCGCGATAATCCGCTAAATCAGTGTTCATCTGTGTTCTATTTCTTTCAAAAAATAACCTTCAGCACACCAGCGTTCAGATTAAATATTTTCTTGAAGGAGTTAAGAAAAAGTTATCTAATAAAGAATTTGCTGCAAAAGCTCCTTCGGAAGTTATAGATCGTGAAAAACAAAAATGAACGATTGGAAAAAATCCTTGGAAAAACTGGAAGCAATTCTCTCTGACCTTAATTAAAAATTATTGTCAATTATTAGAAGGGTTTTTCCGGTTCTTATCCGCGATAATCCGCTCAATCAGTGTTCATCTGTGTTCTATTTCTCTTATTACATCTTCGTAACAAAGCCTGGCAAAATGAAACTTT
>DYHC01000234.1 GCA_020724325.1 Melioribacter roseus | reverse complement strand
GGCTATTCTGTTATCGCGCCTATTGATGGATATATTGAAAACGTCGCTATCAATTTAGGAAGTCATATTGCAAGCGGACAAGAATTAATTACGATAGTCAATCCATCAAGATTAATACTCAAAGTAAATGTTCCGGCTGCAAACTTTAACGACGCTAATAATGCCAAAGACGCATCATTCAAAATAGAAGGTTATCAAGACGAACTAAAGATCAGTCAATTAAACGGAAGAAAGATTTCAGTAGCTTCTTCACTAAACAGGCAGAACAGAACCGTTCCTGTTTACTTTGAATTCACCAATCCGTTAAATAAGATTAAGATCGGAATGTATGCCGAAGTTTTTATTAAGATTGGAACTGTAAGCCAGACGCTTTCAATTCCTGAAAACGCAATAATTGATGAAGATGGAATGCATACGGTTTATGTCGAAATTGAAGGAGAAGGTTTTGAAAAGAGAATAATTAAAACCGGCATTTACGATAGCGGTTACGTTCAAGTCTTAGAAGGTCTTAAGGAAGGTGAAAGAGTAGTAACTAAAGGTGCTTATCAGGTTCGTCTTGCCGCCCTTTCGCCGGAAACCGCTGTTGGTCACGGGCACGTTCATTAATAAATAATGAGGAAAAAATGTTTGATAAATTAATTCAGTTTTCACTCCAAAAAAGATTGATTGTTCTTGCAGCAGCAGTTATTCTTCTGATTGCCGGAACATTCATAGCTGTTGATATGCCTGTAGATGTATTCCCTGATCTTACGGCACCGACAGTTACTATAATGACAGAAGCACACGGAATGGCTTCAGAAGAAGTAGAAAATCTTGTAACGTTTCCAATAGAAACGGCAGTTAACGGCGCAACTGATGTTAGAAGAGTACGTTCTTCAAGCGCCGCCGGATTCTCTATTGTTTGGGTAGAGTTTGACTGGGGCACAGATATTTTTCTTGCAAGGCAAATCGTAAATGAAAAAATCCAAGCTGCAGCCGCTTCGCTTCCAAAAGGAGTTGATAAGCCCGTACTCGCGCCAATCTCTTCTATTATGGGTGAGATAATGTTAATCAGCCTCACAATTGATGAAAAAAACAATCCACAGAATCTAAACGAAATGGATTTAAGAACAATAGCCGACTTTGAGATTAGGAGAAGACTTCTTTCAATCAGCGGCGTATCTCAAGTTATTCCTATTGGCGGCTCTGTTAAACAATATCAAATATTAATTTCGCCAGAAAAACTTGCCGCATATAATATTTCTTTGAATGAAGTAATGAAAGCCGCCGAACAATCCAATGAAAATTCATCCGGCGGTTCTTATATGGATTCTGGAAGTGAATATTTAATCCGCGGTATCGGACGTATAGAGAGTATTGAAGATATTAAAAACAGCGTTGTTGCATTGAGAGGAAATAATCCTGTTCTTATGAAAGATATTGCCGATATAAGAATTGGTGAGGCAACAAAATTTGGCGACGGCTCAAAGAATGCCAAGCCGGCAGTTATTCTTACACTGCAAAAACAGCCGCAGACAAACACGCTTGAATTAACAAAAAAGATTGAAGCCACACTTGAAGAAATTCGTGAAACTCTTCCAAAGGGAATTGAAATTAATTCCAACATATTCAAACAATCGGATTTTATTCGGGTGTCAATTGAAAATGTTCTTAGCGCATTAAGAGATGGAGCATTGCTTGTAATAGTAGTAATCTTTTTGTTTTTATGGAATTTTAGAACGACATTCATTTCTGTACTGGCAATTCCTCTTTCAATTATTATCACGATTATTACTTTCAAGTTTTTCAACATAATGATTAACACTATGTCTCTTGGAGGAATTGCTATTGCAATAGGCGCGCTTGTGGATGACGCAATTATTGATGTTGAAAACGTGTTTAGAAGGTTAAAAGAAAATAACTCGGTTAATAATTCACAAAAGAAATCAGCTTTGCAAGTAATTTATGAAGCATCAAAAGAAATACGTGCACCAATGGTAAATGCAACTCTTATAATTGTTATTGTATTTCTACCCTTATTTTTCTTAAGCGGTGTTGAAGGAAGATTATTACGTCCCATGGGTTATGCATATGTAACATCTATTTTTGCTTCATTGTTTGTCGCTCTTACGGTTACACCGGTGCTGGCTTATTATCTTCTTCCAAAAGCTAACTTTATGAAAAAGGAAGGGGATACCTGGTTAGTAGCAAGGTTAAAAGCATTATATAAAAGAACACTTAATTTTACACTTAAGCATCCCAAAACAATACTAACATCTTCTCTTGTTGTTTTTGTTTTAACAATCGCAATAATTCCATTTCTTGGCAGATCATTTCTTCCGGAGTTTAATGAAGGCTCTTTAACGTTAAGTCTGGTTACTCTTCCCGGAACTTCGCTGGAAGAATCAAACAAGATCGGAAATTTAGCCGAAGAGATTATACTAACTCATCCAGAAGTAAAATCAACGGCAAGAAGAACCGGGAGAGCAGAACTTGATGAACACGCTCAAGGCGTTAACGGTGCTGAACTTGATGTTAGGTTTGAACTGGATGGAGAATCAAAAGAAGAGTTTATTACCCGGTTAAGAAATTCTCTCGCTGCTCTTCCAGGAACTAATGTTACTATCGGTCAGCCAATTGGTCACCGAATAGATCATATGCTTTCCGGAACAAGGGCTAACATTGCTGTAAAAATATTTGGCAAGAATTTGCAGCAGCTTCGCGCTTACTCCCAAATGGTAAAAGCTGAGATGCAGAAGGTTGATGGCGCCGTTGATATTGCAGTTGATCAAGAGATGGAAGTGCCGCAGACAAAAATTAAGTTCAATAGAAATGCAATGGCTCGTTATGGTTTAACAGTTGGAGATTTAGCCGATGCAATTGATATTGGATTTAACGGAGAAACTGCTTCGCAAATCCGCGAAGGACAAAACTCTTTCGATTTAGTGGTACGTTTCGATGAGTATAACCGTGGAAGAATTGATAGGATTCAAAACGCACTATTCGATACTCCGTCAGGTGCTAAAGTTCCTCTTATTCAGCTTGCCGAAGTAGTTAATGAAAAAGGACCAAACAGAATCAGCAGGGAAAATGTTCAACGCAAAATTGTTGTGCAGGCAAATGTTTCCAATAGAGATTTACGCAGCGTTGTTGATGAAATGAAAGCAAACATAAATAAGAATATAAAGTTCGATCAAGGTTACTTCGTTGAATTCGGCGGACAATTTGAAAGCGAACAAGAAGCTACAAAAGTAATTACACTTTTAAGCTTAGTTTCTCTTTGTGCAATATTTTTAATTCTCTTCTTACAGTTTGGTAAAATAAAACCGGCGCTTTTTATTTTAATTAACCTTCCGCTTGCGTTAATCGGCGGAATTTGGTCTGTGTATCTATCAGACGGAATAATAAGTGTTGCTTCGCTTGTTGGATTCATTACTCTCTTTGGCATTGCAACAAGAAACGGAATATTACTAATATCACACTTCCAGCATTTATTAAAGGAAGGGAAGGAATTTACAGAAGCGATAATTCAAGGTTCTCTGGAAAGATTAAATCCGATTTTTATGACTGCAATTACAGCCGGGCTTGCCTTAGTTCCACTAGTTCTTGGAAGTGGTGAACCGGGAAAAGAAATTCAGGCACCGATGGCAATTGTTATTCTTGGTGGATTAATAACTTCAACAGCTTTAAATATGATTGTTCTACCGGCTCTTTATCATAAATTAGGAAGGGAGACTTAATATGCTTCTGTATATAATCAAAGCAGCGATTTCGGCTCTGTTGATCGTTATAGTTTCAGAAACATCAAAAAAAAAAAGAGTTCTTTGGTTGGAGGCATTTTTGCCTCCATTTTGCTTCTTTTGGTGCATTCAATGATTTTGCTGTAAATTGATACTAAAGAGATTCAGGAGATTTCCAGTTTGTTATTATTCAAAATGATATTGCTAATAAGTGACCGGCTAATTTACAGATTAACAAACTACACCAACACCGTCTGTTCAGATCATTTAACCTACTTATGAACTTGTCAATCTATCAGAACCCTCTAAAAATTTAGAAGTGATATCTCGAAGGAGCGAAGCGACTGAGAAATGTTATTCCGAAGGAGCGAAGCGACTGAGAAATGTTATTCCGAAGGAGCGAAGCGACTGAGAA
>DYHC01000233.1 GCA_020724325.1 Melioribacter roseus | reverse complement strand
CGCTTAGCTTCTACCTCCTTATTAACCATTTACACAAGATTTTTTACACTCCCCTTTTTACCGTACTGTTGAATACTATATTCAACGCAATCGATACCTTTAGTCATTGCAATGTAATATAGTGCGGCAAGTTTTCTTGCAGACTTAATAGAAGTAAGCTTCCCTTTTTTGAACTGTATTCTTCTGTAAAAAGCTCCAATTGCATTGTGCTTACTTAATACAAGAGTTTGAGCAGTAATTCTGAAAATTTGCCCAGCGTTAGAAGAGTTACGTATCTTGCTTTTTTGAATGATATACCGAACTAATGTGTGTTTGGTGCTAAACCGATCCAAGAAGTAAAATGTTCTTCAGTCTGGAATTTGGAAAGGTCAGTATCTTCTTCAGAGATAATTTGTTTTAAGAAGAAAGATATTTTTATCTGAGAAATTACCTTTTAATGATCAATTACAGCATCTTTCTTAAGGATCGAATCTTCACAAAAAGCTGCAAGCTTTTTTTGGTTTTATGGCTACCGGCTATAATAGCATTAAGAAGAGCCATTCCACTTTTACCGTTATTCTTAGTGATTACGTTGTGAAGTTTAATATTCATAAATTCTAGAGATTTGTGAGCACGTCTGATGTGGTCGCTAGCAAGCTGAAGATTGACTTTTTTTGACGTTCGAATGTTCTAAGAGTGCGAATATGCTGCGAAGGAATAAAAGAATTGCGAAGAAGACCTTAGCTGTACAGCTGCTGAATCCATTGGCAGTCGGCAACATCACTCTTTCTGCCTGGGACGTTTTTAACGTCTCTGCCGTTTACAAGGCAGACTTCTATATCGGATGATTCAAGCAGTTCAAAAAGTGGAATCCAATAGACACCGGTTGATGCCATCGCAACGGATGTAACCTTGTGTTCTTTCAGATATACGATTGCCTTTAAGTAATCGTCTGTGAATGTGTTGCATGATTTAACTTCACAGTCTTCAACAGCAATGAAAATTTTTGATGAGCCGATATCAATACCGGCAGAGTTGGGATTGATTTTGTTTAATGAAGCCATAGTAGTTACTCAATGTTTGTTAATGGAAAGATTATACAGAACATCGTAAGCCCGGTGATTGTACTAAAGCAGTATACTGCTACTCGGGCACTGAAGGAAAAACAGAATTGGCACCAAATAAAAAATGACAATCACCAGAGCAAGCCTCAAGAACGAGTATTCCGACAGGGTCGAGGCATCAATCAGTTAACTGCTACACTGCTTGCGAAATTCTGATGGGCTGCAACGTCACTATTATGAAAAATAAAAGTAAGGCTTTTTAATGTGCCTCAGAATGACAATATAGAAAGCGTACTGTCATTCTGAACCGAACGAAGTGAGGTGAAGAATCTATCCGTAGTTCCTCAGTCACTTCGTTCCTTCGGAATGACACTTCTCATCCCGCCTTGCGGGATTCGAAATAACATTTCTCCTTCTCCCGACACGTGATTGCGTATGTTAAAAAGAGTTCATAAGGAAATATTTTGAAGCTTAATACCGGCAAAAAAATCTATTCAGAAAAAGTCCATAAAAAAATTTTTATTTTATTCATTAAACCACGATGTCGGTTTAATTGTCTTTATGATTGGTTATCGTTAAAAATGTAGTTTAATTGGTAAACTAAAATTAGTTTTACAAATCAATTTATTAATTGTTAGTTTCAACAAAATAATGGAGTATAAAATGTTAGGCAGATTGTTATTACTCGTTTTACTTCTTACTGTTACAATATCGGTTGGAGTTGCACAGCCAAGATTTGATCCAAAGGAACGTACAAAAGAATTGAAAGAGAGACTTAAACTGGACGAAAAACAAACAAAACAAATTGAAGATATATTTATTAAGCAGTCGGAGCAGATGCAGGGTATGTTCGGCGGCGGCGGAGATAGAGAACAGATGAGAGAACAAATGATGAAGCTAAGAGAAGAAACTAATAAGAAAGTAGAAAAAGTGTTGAATGAAAAACAGAAAGCTGAATACAAGAAATATCTTGAAGAGATGCAATCCAGAAGACAACAGATGCGTCCGGGCGGAAATTAATTTTATCGATTACTAATTCTCTATAAGGCATTGTAATGAAAAAGAAAAAATTTGTTTATGGCATAATTGCTATTGCCGTAGTAGTTTTTGCGTTCTTTTTATTTAGTAATGGCGGTTCTGAAGAAAGCAAATTCAATTTTGTTGAAGTTAAAAAAGGTAAAATAACCAATACTATTACAAGCACAGGAACCTTAGAAGCATTATCCACGGTTGAAGTTGGAACTCAAGTTTCGGGTAGAATTGCAAAATTATATGTCGATTTTAATGACGAAGTAAGCAAAGGTCGGCTTCTCGCATTAATTGACACTACTTTACTTGCTGCACAGGTAAGGGATCAGCAAGCATTATTGGAAAGAACAAAAGCGCAGTATAACGAAGCGCTGGCAAAGCACGAACGAAATAAACGGCTTTACGAAAAGAAATTTATAAGTGAGTTGGATTTTATTGCTTCGAAAACTCAAATTGAAACTGCGATGGCATCCTTAAAATCTTCCGAGTTTGCATTAGAAAAAGCGAAGACAAATCTTGAATATGCATTTATTACCGCTCCTATTTCAGGTAAGATCATAAATCGAAATGTAGAACAGGGACAAACCGTAGCAGCAAGTTTATCTGCGCCAACTTTATTTACTATGGTTGAAGATCTCTCTTCAATGAGAATTCTGGCAAATGTTGACGAGAGCGACATCGGGCAAATTAGAATTGGTCAGAAAGTTCATTTTACCGTGCAATCCTTCCAGGACAAAAAATTTGAAGGGGAAGTATCGCAGATACGATTAAGCCCTCAGACTATTCAAAACGTTGTAAACTATACCGTTGTTATAAAAGCAGACAATAATGAAAGACTGCTTTTGCCGGGTATGACGGCGACGGTTGATTTTTTTATAGCAGAAAAAGATGATGTTCTTATTGTGTCGAATGTAGCATTACGATTTACACCGCCGGACGAAATGATGGAAGAATATACAAAACGAATGGAAGAACAATTAAAGAACATGCCAGACAGCTTAAAGAACAGAGGAATGGAATTTAGCCAGAGAGGAACCGGTTTAAGTAACGGAATGAATTTTCAGAGAGGCGGTCAACAAGGACGCAACAGAAATTTTGGAAGAGTCTGGTATCTTAATGAAAATGATCAACTTGCGATGGGAATGGTATTCCTTGGCATAACCGATGGAAAAAATACTGAAATTGTTAGAAGCAGAAACATTAAAGAAGGAATGAAATTAATTACAGGTATTGTTGAACCGGAATCAATAACAACCTCAACAAATCCATTAAACCCAACACAACAGAATAGACCTCCGGGATTTGGGCGGGGTTTTTAAGGAGGTTCACTTTGGCTAAAAGTATTATCAGAACTTCCGGATTGTCCAAAACTTATTCTATTGGAGAAGTAGAAGTACATGCATTAAGAAAAGTTGATATCAACATTGATGAAGGCGAGTTCGTTGCTATAATGGGAGCTTCCGGTTCCGGTAAATCTACTTTAATGAATTTAATGGGTTGCCTGGATAAACCGACTTCGGGCGAGTATTACATTGACGGACAGGATACAAGCAAATTTACGCCAAATGAGTATGCTGCCATAAGAAACCGTAAAATCGGGTTTGTGTTCCAGGGTTTTAATTTATTGTCTAGAACAACGGCTCTTGAGAATGTTGAATTACCTCTGCTTTACGATAGAACCCGCGCAATAAAAGACCCCGTCGCAAAAGCAATGAGTACATTAGAAAGAGTGGGATTGGGAGATAGAATGCATCATGTGCCGAGTCAGCTTTCCGGAGGACAGCAGCAAAGAGTTGCAATTGCCCGCGCACTTGTAAACGAACCTTCTTTAATATTAGCAGATGAGCCCACCGGAAATCTCGATAGCAGAACTTCGGTAGAAGTCTTTTCGGTATTCCAGGAATTGAATGATGAAGGAATTACAATTGTATTAGTTACACACGAACGCGACTTTGCCCTTTTTGCAAAACGTATTATTGAGATGAAAGACGGAAAAGTGATAAAGGATTTTGCTATTAAAAACAGACAGTATGGAAAAGATGTAATAAAAAAATTAGTTGAAGATTCCGTTCCTAGGGTAGAGGAGGATTAATTAT
>DYHC01000232.1:3012-4169 GCA_020724325.1 Melioribacter roseus | reverse complement strand
AAGAGGATAATTGAGGTTCGTTTTTGTAAATTAATAGCAAGATTACAAACGGAGGAAAGATGGCTTATCAAAAAGATTTCACTTATTCAGACAGCCCGGAACCTCACAAAGAAAGAACTCGCGCAATATTAAAAGCCCACCCTGAAGTAAGGGAGTTAATTACGCGGACTCCTTCAAGCGGTTTAATCCTTATTGGAATTGTTTTACTACAAACAACAATTGCAATTTTATTAAGCGCACAACCGTGGTGGCTTGCGTTAATTATTGCCTTTGCGGTTGGAGCATTTGCAAACCATGCATTGTTCGTATTGATTCACGAAGCAACTCACAACTTAATTTTTAAAAGCAGAACACTTAATAAAATATTTGGTATCATAGCAGACTTCCCCAATGTGCTGCCGAGCAGCATTTCTTTCCGCACCTATCATTTAAAACATCACTCACATCAAGGTGATTATAAACTTGATGCGGACTTAGCAAGCAAGTGGGAAGCAAAGTTAATAGGAAATGGCTTTTTAGGAAAAAGTTTGTGGTTATTATTTTTTCCTGTATTTCAAGCATTGCGTCCGCCAAGATTACAAATAAAATTTGCAGATACCTGGACGTTCATAAATTGGTTTTTTGTTTTTGCTTTTGATGCTGCATTGATTTATTTCTTCGGGTGGATATCATTTTTATATCTTGTTTTCTCTTTCTTCTTCTCAATTGGTTTTCATCCGCTTGGCGCAAGGTGGATACAAGAACATTATCTTACATATCCTCCCCAAGAAACGTACAGCTATTATGGCCCACTCAACATACCGGCTCTCAACGTTGGTTATCATAATGAACACCATGATTTTCCATCTATTCCTTGGAATAATTTACCGAAGTTAAAAAAGATGGCGCCTGAGTTTTACGATAATCTTCATTTTCATAAATCGTGGTTTAAATTATGGCTCAAATGGTTGTTTGATCCAAAGTTGTCGCTGTTTTCACGAATGGTTAGGAAAGAAAATGGATAAAATTCCCGGGATGTGTCCGTAATAAGGTGGGTTACTAAAATTATTATCCGTCATCTTAATATTGCAAAATCCCGGGATTTTGCGCTGCTATCTCACATCATGTTGTTTTAATAACTCTTTTGCTCTTGGTGTAAACACAGTGTGATATAACAA
>DYHC01000232.1:1593-3002 GCA_020724325.1 Melioribacter roseus | reverse complement strand
CAAATCAAGATAAGCTTCCATTCCTTTGTTTTCCATATCGGTTGAGTATTTCCAGAAGCTGTAAATTTTTGATTGCGATAAAAGTTTTTTTGTGTATAGAGGCCAGTTGTATTTTTCTTCAACTCGTTTTATTGCATTGACGGAAATTTTTTCCCAGTAGTCCGGGTCGTTGATCATTTTAATTACATATTCTTCCAACACGTTAATTGTTTCTTCATCATTAGCCGGATTAATATGGAAGCCATTTACTTTATGTTCAATAATTTCAAGCGGACCGCCGTACTTTGTAGCGAACACGGGAACACCCGTTGTCATTGCTTCTACAAACACACCGCACTTTTCAGCAATTCGTCTGTATGCCTCGCCGGATTCATCTTTGCGAAGTGGTCTTCCGATCCATCTTACTTTTTCGTAAAGATTATATTTCTCAAGTAGTTCGTGTGTTAAATTTATTTGTTCTTTTTCTTCGTTATCGGAAGACTCATCAGGATTAATTCTGCCTGCGGCTAAAATTAAGTTTGCATTTTCACGCAGTTTTTCCGATTCACCATACCAACGTATTAAACCGGTAATATTTTTTATTTTATCGAGACGGGACATTGCAAATATAGGTGTTTTATCAGGGTCGGCAAGTTTACCCCAGAGAAATGATTCTTCTTTGTTCTCGAAGAACATTTCGTTTATACTGTTAGTAACTTCTTCTATTCTTTTTTCTTTTTGAGAGGGGGGAAAGAACACATCTTGATTAACACCGGGTGAAACAATATTGAACTTTGTGTGTTTTGGGTTCACTCCGTTTTCAACTCGATATAACCCCGGCATTGTGAAATGTTTATAGGATTCATACTGCCCCATAGCTTCTTCGGTACCGGCAATTTCCTGGTAAGATGACGCAATTAAAAAGTTAGCTGAATTAATTGCAATCAAATCTGCAGTAAACTGAAGCGAAAAATGATAGAATGGCTCGAGATCTTTCCAATAAAGAGCGCTGTATAGGTATTTACTTTTTTCAAGTGCATGAGCAATGCAGCATTGAGTAACTTTAAATCTTTGCGCAAGAAGGTATGAAACAAGGTTGCCGTCCGAGTAATTCCCGATTATTAAATCCGGCCTTGACCCGAATTCCGCAAGCAGTTCAATGTATGAATCTTCCGTAAACTCTTCCAAGTAAGGCCAAATTTCAAAACGGGAAATCCAATTGTCAGTAACTTTTTTATTATGCTCTCTAAAAGGAACGCGAAGAATCCAAGAGTTTTTAGTGTTGTGAATTTTTTCAAGACGCTTGTTGCAGTCTGTTCCCATCGGATTTGGTATTAACCGGGTAAGCACAATAATCTTTGGAAGAACATTAATACCGGAACTTTCTAATGATTCAATCAAAGCTTTTTCAAGTGCTTTAACTTGGTCAA
>DYHC01000232.1:0-1583 GCA_020724325.1 Melioribacter roseus | reverse complement strand
TATAAACAACTTGCCCGCCGGTATCTGGCAAACCCATTGCGCTTGTCTGTGAAAAAAAACCATGCGGAGAAATTATTGCAATCTTAAATAGCATTGGTATGCGTGAAATAAATTCTGCAAGAGATTGATGATCAGGTGAGTTTAAAACATTATCAAGTAAATTAAAACTCTTCCTCAATTCTTTCACGTTTTTGCCAAGCCCCGGTTCAAAGCCAAGTTCCTGAAGTTTGTGTTTTATTTCTTCATACTTTATTTCTTCTTCGTATTGTTTAACGAAACTTATCGCTTTATTAAGTTGCTCGGTAAGTTCATCGGCATCGTTTATTCTATCGTTTAAAATTAACTGCTGCCCGTCATATTTGTGAAGATGAAGAAAGTTGAACAGAAGAGTTTTCCATTTAGCGGTATCGTTAAACATTTGACTTGAAAGATACCGGTTAAGGTATTCTACACCAGCGCCAATATTTTTCGAATCTCTTACAAAAGGACTGTTGTCATAAAACGGAGAAAAATCGAGGTTAAGCATATTGTTATTATTGTTGGGATCAACAAAACTTTCCTTAACCATCAAATAGTCTTTTGTAGAAATTTCTTCGGTAAACGTTTCGGCAGTGTTGACGTAATAAAATCTTGTTTCGCTAATTCTTTCCCTCACATCAAGATAAACCGAATCAGACACTACAACGGATTCTTGACAGCAATTAATTAAATCCCGAATCCTTTCGGAAGAATCTCCGTGTTTTTCTGCAAATTCATTTAAGTACTCTAAAAGGTTATCGGTTACACACAGCTTTTTATCTCGCTGAGATAAAAAATTCATAAAACTATAAAACGTAGTTGCGTTTTCGTTAATCGACTTTAAGAAATTGTTCTTCATTATAAATTAAATCCTCTCAAGAAAATTATAATACTTGATGCCTTCAATAATTCCATCGGCGCGTTCTGCTTTTGCAAAGTAAATTCTTCTTCTACCTTTCAGCTTATTAAGTTCATCACCTCTATTTCCGACAATCACGCCGAGTAATTCACCGGTGAGCATATCTTCATCATTACCCGAATCACCGGCGACGAGTAAGTTGTTATGTAATAGGTTCCACCTGTATGCAATGTACCGGACAGCTCTGCCCTTACTCGCCCGTGCCGGTAAGATATCGAGATAGTTGCGGTGACTTATTATACAATTGGCTTTAACTTTATTCTGAACAAGAGTATCGACTACTTTCCGGTAATTATTTTGAGCATCATCAATGTAGTAGCTTACTTTGAAATCCCTTTGCGTTTCTTCTTCTTGGTACTCGAGAAAATCAAAGTGAGATAATGAGTCTACAATTTGTTCTCTTTTCCACCCTTGTGAGATGTGAGCTTCCCAACCGGTTGAGAAAACATAATCTTCTTTATTACGATAATAAATTTCGGAGCCCACAGAGGATATAATTAAATCCGGTAAAATAAAATTATTTTCCTGCAATATTTTCCGAGCAGAATCAATGGTTCTACCTGTTGCCACACCAAAGCCGATATGCTCAGCATTATCTTGAATTATTTTTTTCAATCTTTCCGCTGCTTCGGAATCGCCCAGTAGG
>DYHC01000231.1 GCA_020724325.1 Melioribacter roseus | reverse complement strand
TTTTACTCTACCGCCTCTAATCAACACAATGGAATGTTCTTGTAAATTATGCCCTTCACCAGGGATATAGGCAGTAACCTCAATGTGATTTGTTAATCTAACTCTTGCTACTTTTCTCAAAGCTGAATTTGGTTTTTTAGGAGTAGTTGTATAAACTCTTGTACAAACACCTCTCTTCTGAGGACAGGCATCTAAAGCAGGTGCTTTATTTTTAGAAGTAACTACTACTCTTCCTTTTCTAACCAACTGATTTATCGTTGGCACGTAAATTCCTCCGAAAATATTTCATTTTTGATAAAAACTCAGACTTAAAATTTATTGATAATCAATCCAATTGTCAAGAAATAGCGACTAAATATTTTGAAAAAATCCTTAAACAACTTCTTTCTCCTCCACTGTCTCTGGTTTTATACTTGGCTCTTCAATCGTCTCATCAATAGTTAGTAAAATATTCTTGTATTTTTTTAGCCCTGTTCCAGCCGGAATTAAATGACCCATTACAACATTCTCTTTAAGACCATTTAATGCATCAACTTTAGCTTCGGTGGCTGCATTTGTTAGTACTTTTGTGGTTTCCTGGAAAGAGGCAGCGGAAATAAAGCTTTCTGTAGATAAAGCGGCATGGGTAATACCTAGAAGTACGTTATCAAAAGTTGCCGGCTCTGCATCGCGAGATTTCATAGTCTTTTTACCTTTACGGGTAAGTTCGGCATTTATTTCTCTAAATTTAGCTTTAGTGATTAATTGCCCGGCTTTGAATTTGGATTGACCTGGGTCCAGTAAATAAACCATGTTTTCAATTCGTTCATTCTCTTCCAATAATCTATTTCTATCTACGAGGTCTTCTTCAATAAAGTTTGTATCGCCAGCAGAAATTATTTTAAGTTTCTGTAACATCTGTCTAACTATTACTTCAATGTGTTTATCATTAATCTTAACACCTTGCAAACGATACACATCCTGAATTTCATTAACCAGATATTCCTGAACTGCATTAGTCCCTTTTATTTTTACAATATCGTGCGGATCCATTGGTCCATCAGTAATTTTTTCTCCAGCGGGAATTTCATCATTTTCCTGAACTAAAATGTGTTTTCCATAGGGTACAGCATAGACCTTTTGAATGGAACCGTCAAAAGATTCAATAATAATTTCTCTACTTCCTTTTTTGCGAACACCAAATTTTACTCTTCCTTCAATTTCCGAGACAATAGCAGGATCATGAGGGCTTCTTGCTTCAAATAATTCAGTAACTCTAGGAAGACCGCCAGTAATATCGCGCGTCTTTGCAGTAGCTTTTGAGATTTTTGCTAAAATAGTTCCTGCTTGAATTTCTTCCCCTTCTTCAACTGCTAAATATGCTCTAGGGGGAATATTGAAAACTTTCTCATTTCCTTTAGAATCCCTTATCGAAATACTTGGAGTAAGATTCTTATCTTTCGATTCAATTACAACTTTCTGGACGTGGCCAGTTTGTTCATCTGCAACCTGCTGATAAGTAACATTATCTACTAAATCTATGAAAGAAACTTTTCCAATCATATCAGTAACAATTACAGAATTATATGGATCGTGGTTATACAACGGTTGACCTTTAACAACCTCTTGTTTATTCTCAACCATTAACTCAGCGCCATAGGGAATTTCAAATCTCTTAATTTGTCTATCATCTTCGTCATAAATTCCGATGCCACCGCGGCGTCCAATAACAACTTTTACTTTGCCGAAAGCATCAACTTTTTCAACAAAAGTAATTTTATCAAATTTAACTATACCTGGGACATTAGTTTCGACTTGTGATTGGCTAGCAATGCGTGATGAAGTACCTCCAAAGTGGAAAGTACGTAGTGTTAGCTGAGTTCCAGGTTCACCGATTGATTGAGCCGCAATTATTCCAACTGCTTCACCATTTTCAACCAACTGCCCAGTTGTTAAATTTCTGCCGTAACATTTTGCACAAACACCTCTTTTGGATTCGCAAGTAAGAACTGTTCTAATATACACCTGATCAATATATGCTTCATCTATCTTTTCAGCGATTTGCTCAGTAATCATTTCACCAGTTTCAATTAATAATTCATCAGTTCTTGGGTCATATACATCTTCCTGTGCAGTTCGTCCGGTAATTCTTTCAGCAAGTGGTTCTCTTTCTTGCTCAACATCTTTTAATGCTGTTACATAAATACCGCGTATAGTTCCGCAATCTAATTCAGAAATTATAACGTCCTGAGCAACGTCGCATAATCTGCGGGTCAAATAACCAGCATCAGCCGTTTTCAAGGCAGTATCGGCTAAACCTTTTCTTGCTCCGTGTGTTGAAATAAAATATTCCAGTACAGACAATCCTTCTTTGAAATTAGCAACAATAGGGTTTTCAATTATTTCTCCTGACTGTCCGGTTAAGCTCTTTTGAGGTTTCTGCATTAGACCGCGCATACCTGCTAACTGACGCACCTGTTCTTGAGAACCTCTTGCGCCAGAATCGACCATCATATGTAATGAATTAAAGCCGGACTGATCTGTCTTTAGGCGATCCATCAAAGATTTAGCCACGTTATTTGTTGTAAAAGTCCAAACGTCAATTATTTTATTATATCTTTCGGCATCGGTAATTAGACCCTGCTCATGTTCATTTAAGATTCCGTTTACCTTTTTATTCGAATCTTCAATAAGTTTTATTTTTTCATCAGGAATTATCATGTCGCTGAAACTAATTGATAATCCGGCAGCAGTTGCGTATCGATATCCTAATTCTTTAACATCATCAAGGAATTTAGCTGTTACTTCGTTACCAAGTTTCATAAACATCTTGTAAATCAAACCGCTGAAAATTTTCTTAACTAACAATTCATTTATGAATCCATAACCTTTTGGAACAATTTGATTGAAAATAACACGACCAACCGTAGATTCAATTATTTGATTATCAATCTTAAGTTTAATTTTTGCATGGAGGTCTACCGCTTTGGAATTATATGCTATGATTACTTCGTCCATACTGCTGAATATTTTACCTTCTCCTTTTGCACCGGCTCTAACTTTTGTTAGATAATAGCACCCAAGAACAATATCCTGGGTAGGGACAACAATTGGTCCGCTATTTTGAGGGGAGAGAATATTATGGCTGCTTAACATTAGGACAGCAGCTTCCAACTGGGCTTCATAGGAAAGCGGAACGTGAACCGCCATCTGGTCGCCATCGAAGTCAGCGTTGAAGGCCGTACAAACCATTGGATGCAGCTGAATTGCTTTACCATCAATCAAAATTGGTTGAAATGCTTGAATTCCAAGACGATGCAAAGTAGGTGCTCTATTCAATAACACAGGATGACCATCGATCAGTTTTTCCAAAATTTCCCAAATTGTAGCGTCTTTTCTATCAACAGCTTTTCTAGCACTCTTAACCGTTTTGAAATGACCTCTTTCGATCAACTTTCTAATAATAAATGGCTTGAACAATTCAACAGCCATATCTTTGGGCAAACCGCATTGATGTAATTTCAATTCCGGACCAACAACAATAACAGAACGACCGGAGTAATCGACACGTTTACCTAACAGGTTCTGGCGGAAACGTCCCTGTTTACCTTTTAGCATATCGCTTAAAGATTTTAAAGGGCGATTTCCGTCGCTACGAACTGCGCTAGCTCTTCTTGAATTATCGAAAAGAGCGTCTACTGCTTCTTGGAGCATTCTCTTTTCGTTACGGAGTATTACTTCGGGTGCTTTTATGTCAATTAATCTTTTGAGCCGATTGTTACGAATAATTACACGTCTGTAAAGATCATTTAAGTCGCTTGTAGCAAATCTGCCTCCTTCAAGAGGAACTAAAGGTCTAAGTTCAGGAGGAATAACAGGAATAACACTAAGAACCATCCACTCAGGTTTGTTTAGCACTTTTTCTTCATACTCTCTAAATGCTTCTAAAACACGAAGTCTCTTTAGAATATCGCTTCTCTTTTGCTGGGAAGTTTCAACTGCTAACTGAGCTTTTAATTCCTGGAAAGTAATTTCAATATCAGTTTGTTTAAGAAGTTCTTTTACAGCGTCGCCTCCAATTTTTGCAAGAAATTTTTTGGGATCATCATCATCCAAGGCATCGTTATCATGCGGCAGTGAAGTAGCTATTTCATAATATTGATCTTCGGAAATTAGATCTTTCTTACTCAATCCTGTTGGGCCAGGATTAATAACA
>DYHC01000230.1 GCA_020724325.1 Melioribacter roseus | reverse complement strand
TTTATGAGATCGGGCACAACGGGTGCTGTTGAAGTTACTTATGATGTTTACGTAAAATTCCTTGATGCTCAAAAAATTGTTGATGTTAAAGTTATAAAATCAGATATAAACGACTACCGGCTCGAAGGTAAACTAAGCGAAAAACAAATTGTTTCTATTAAAGGAAGTGATGTTTCTGTTAAAGACTTTGTTGTTACTTTTGATCAATCCGTTATTGAAGAAAATATTAAGTTGTGGAAAGAAAAAGGGATTAAATACACTTTCATTAAAGAATCTAATGAGTGGCTTACAGTATTAATAGGATTTCTTCCCTGGATACTTTTAATTGCTGTCTGGATGTTCCTTTTCCGCCGGATGCAAGGTGGTGCCGGAGGAACACGTGGTATTTTTAATTTTGGCAAAAGTAAAGCCAAATTGATTTCGGAATCTGCCATTAAAGTTACATTTAAAGATGTAGCCGGAGCAGATGAAGCTAAGTTTGAACTCGAAGAAATTATTGAATTCCTTAAAGAACCTAGCAAATTTCAAAAGCTTGGCGGTAAAATTCCAAGAGGAGTATTGCTGTTGGGACCTCCGGGAACTGGTAAGACTCTGCTTGCAAGAGCTGTTGCTGGAGAAGCCGGTGTTCCATTCTTCTCAATTTCCGGTGCTGACTTTGTTGAAATGTTTGTTGGAGTAGGTGCAAGCCGCGTGCGCGATCTTTTTGAACAGGGAAAAAGAAATGCTCCATGTATTGTATTCATTGATGAAATTGATGCTGTCGGCAGACACAGAGGTGCTGGACTTGGTGGAGGTCACGATGAACGCGAGCAAACATTAAACCAGTTGTTAGTTGAAATGGATGGCTTCGAACAGAATAGCGGCGTAATAATTATTGCTGCTACTAACCGTCCAGACGTTTTAGATCCGGCTCTATTAAGACCGGGTAGATTCGATAGACAGGTTGTTGTTGATAGACCTGACGTTAAAGGTAGAGAAGGAATTCTAAAAGTCCATACAAGAAAAATTCCTCTTGATGTTGATGTAGATTTAGCGGTACTTGCTAAAGGTACGCCGGGTTTAGCCGGTGCTGAAATTGCTAACTTAGTGAATGAAGCCGCTCTACTTGCTGCGCGTAAGAATAAGAAAACAGTAACAATGGAAGATTCTGAAGAAGCTAAAGACAAAGTAATGATGGGTATGGAAAGAAAAAGCATGATAATTTCAGAAGAGGAGAAAAAAATTACTGCTTATCACGAAGTAGGTCATGTTCTTGTTGCAAAGATGCTTCCCGAAGCAGACCCTGTTCATAAAGTAACAATAATTCCACGTGGTAGAGCATTAGGTGTTACTACTTATCTTCCAGTTGATGAAAAACATACCTACTCAAAAAATTATCTTGAGGCAATGATAACATATGCATTGGGCGGACGTGCAGCAGAAAAAATTGTTTTCAACCGTTTTACAACAGGTGCAGGTAATGATATTGAAAAAGCAACCAATATTGCAAGAAAGATGGTTTGTGAATGGGGAATGAGCGAGAAGCTTGGACCTTTGTCTTATGGTGCACGTGAAGAAGAAATCTTTTTGGGCAGAGAAATAACCAAACACAAAGATTACAGCGAAAAAACGGCTCAGGATATTGATAGCGAAATTAAAGATATTGTTATTGGCTGTATGGTTCGTGCAGAAAAGATTCTTGAAGTGAATTTAGACCTTCTTCATAAACTTTCTAAAGAACTGCTCGAAAGAGAAATACTTGATTCGGATGAAATTGAAAAGATTATAAAAGGCGAAGACCTTCCGCCTGTTAAAAAGAACGGGCTTAATGAATTAAAAGAGAATAATGTTAACGAGCTGCCCGAACACGTAAAAACATTATTTGATGAGAAAAAGAAACGGGAATCTGATAAGCCGGCTAAAAAAACTGATGGCATCAACTGATAAAGCAACTATAGATTATCAAAGCGAAGTTTTAAGAAAGGCTATTCACCTTTGTTCTCTTTCTATTCCCGTTGTTTATTACTTTATTACACGAGAGCTGGCTCTTACTATTTTAATACCACTTACTATCCTTTCCCTATTTATAGATCTTGGTCGTTATTATTTTAAACCATTCAGCGATTTTTTTTACAAGGTATTCGGATTTCTACTACGAAGTCACGAAAAAGATGAAAAAAGAAAAAGTCTGAACGGAGCTACTTATGTATTAATTTCTGCAGTAATTGTTATTTCTTTTTTCCCAAAAATCTTTGCAGTTGCTGGATTCGCTGTTTTAATAATCGGTGATATTGCCGCTGCTTTAATCGGCAGAAAATTCGGGCAGACTCAATTCCTTCTAAAAAGTCTTGAAGGAACAATTGCATTCTTTGTCTTTTCTTGTATTGTTATTCTATTTACTCCAAAGGTGGAAGGAAATATTACCGAATTTATTATTGGAATTATTGCAGTTGGAGTTGGTGCAATTGCAGAAAATATTTCTACCGGTTGGGCAGATGATAATTTGACTATTCCTGTTTCTATAGGAATTACTATGTGGATTCTTTACTCATTTCTTCTTCCTAACTTAACGCTTACTCTTCCAAATGTACCAAATTGAAGGAAACAATTAAAAAACTGAGTTAGTATAAACAGAAAAATTGAAAAAGCTATGAAAAAAGAAAAGACAATTTCCTTATCGAACACCAACATAAAATTATTTGTAATGCTTTTGTTTTCTTTTACAGCTTTTATTTCATGCGGCGAAGCACAGAAGCCGGCTGTTGGTCTTGAGGACGAAATAATAGTGTTTGCTGATTCAACAGAGTTTTATAATCTGGAAAATTCTTTGCTTACCGTATTTGGCAAAATTATTTACACTCCTCAGCCCGAAAATTTATTTGTACTAACACGCAAGGATATTTCCGAGCTTGAAAAATACCGTACAAGAAAAAATATTATAATGGCTGCACCGCTAAATTCCGGGTCCGAATTAAGTAAATACATTGATGGTATGTTAAGCGCCGATGTTAAAAATCTTATTAATGCAGATTCCATTTCTGTAATTAACAAGCATGATCTTTGGGCAAAGAACCAGTTACTAATGATTCTTTCGGCACCTACTATTGAAAAACTAAATCAAAGTATTTTGAACCAGCACGAAGATCTTTTACATCACTTCCAGAAGATATCCGATAAAAGATTGTTTCAGAGTCTGTACAATGAAAGGTTCGAAAGGAAGGATGTTCAAGCCAAATTTCTGAATGATTACGGCTGGATGATTTATGTACAATCAGATTTTTACCTTGCACTAGATAAACCGGAAGATAATTTCGTATGGCTTCGTCGTTCACCCGGAACAGATATGGAAAGGTGGATTTTTGTTCACTGGAAAGACAACGCCTCGCCGGCTCTTCTTAACCGCGATTCTATTTACTCTATTAGAAACGGAATTACTTCCAAATATTATAGATCTTCTGACGATGCAAGTTTTGTTGAAATTTCCGATGATTACAAGACAACACTCGAAGTTAATTTCCTGGGACGATATGCGCTTATGACTCAAGGGCTGTGGCGAATGAGCGATGGTTCTATGGGCGGTCCGTTTATTAATTATACTTTTTACGATCAGCCAACAAACAGAATCTATATGCTGGATGGCTCTATTTATGCTCCAAAGTATTATAAGAAAAAATTGATTCAGCAGGTTAATGTTATTCTTCAATCTTTCCTTACTGAAAGAGAAGTAAAAGATGATGTTAAGAAAGAATTAATGAAAGAACTTAATTAAACTATTCCGGACCAATCTTTCTTACGATTTGTTCTGGTATTGTAAACTCCGGTAAGGTTGTACGGAGTTTCTTATAATATAACTTCGCTTTATCCATTCTGCTCCAGTGCATTTCATACAAAATTCTGTATGAAAGCATTCTACCTATTGTTTCTTCAATAAATCTTGTATATCTGTTTTGGTTTTGTGAGAATTTTATTGAGAAATCAGGATCCGGAGCCGGAATATATTGATCGCTTTTAACGGTTTTGAAAAGGAATAAATGAGGAACAATTTGATAACCTTTTGGCAGACTAAATTCACCTCTCTGCATTTCGTTTGCAAACAATTCCAATCCTACATAAAAATCTCTATCTGAATTATTTGAGATAAGATTTGTCATCACATTCCTGTAATTCATCTCTATTATGTTAGCGTCATACTTTTCATTACGCTCGAATGGTTCTAATGCTTTCAGA
>DYHC01000229.1:493-4231 GCA_020724325.1 Melioribacter roseus | reverse complement strand
CTTGGTGTATTAGCCGCAAATCTCTTTTCTATTTAGATTATTTCTTTACTGCTAAAACACCATGACAAATAAACTTGTTTTAATATTTCATTTGGGAGTTGAATGGAAAATCTGGATGGATTAGTTTCACTTCTGATTGCTTGTATTGAACTGTTATTCGTGATCAACCTTTTAGTTTTTGCTAAGAAGAACACTGTTAACAAATTAGTAATTACGCAGGTTATTCTACTGTTCGGCTATCAACTTTTTGAATTCCTAATCTGTTTTGCCGGATTTAATTCCCAATTATTCGTTTACCTTGCGCTGCTCGATATTACTTTACTTCCCCCGCTTGGTTTATTTACTATTCTGCTTTATGCTGGAAAATTAAAAAAATTTCACTTACTCATTTTTGTACCGGCATTATTTTTCATCGTTTACTATCCGTTAGTTATTGATCAGCTTGCTGTAACAAAATGCACTCTCTTATATGCAACATATCATTATCCACTCGGACCATTATATGCAACTTTTTATTATCTTCCGATTATCGGATCAATGATAATATTAAACAAGAAGTGGGGTGCAGAATCAGACCCGGTAAAAAAATCTTTAACAAGAATTTATTTCTTTGGATATTTATTCACTTTTATTCCGGCTATGATTATTGCGATCTTTGTCCCAACATTTGCTACAGCTGTTGAAAGCTTGCTCTGCAAGATGGCATTTGTATTAGCAATTTTTTTAACAATATTTGCTCTTAAAAATAAAGGATAGAGCAGCTGAAAGAAACTATTCTTAATATCTACCTTGTAATTGAAAAAGGTTTTGTTACATCCTTTAGAGCAAAGTCTTATGCTTTTGAAGGTCAGGATAGAGAAAAGATCCATTTTCTAAAATCGAGAGCTAAGAATGATTTTGAATTAGCAGATATTTTTGATGCACCTCAAAATAAAAGAAGAAACTTTATGCCTTATTCAAAATTTTCGCGACTGGAATCGCAAGGTATGCAATACCGGCTTTTTGAAAATATCTTCAGTAAATATAAAACTCCGCAGAATCCTCTGGTGTGCGTTACTCCGGTAGTTGATGGTAACATTTTGTCCGATTAAAAAAAGAATAGTTTTTATTGCTTTTCTTGTTTTCCAGATTTATCTTGACTTCAAACTTTAGGAGAAAATAATGCCTCTTTATAAAGACTTCAAAACCATTCCACAGTTATTCCATATTATCACACAGGAATTCGGCAAAGGTAAAGAACGGCCTGTGCTTAAGTATAAAGTTGATGAAAAATGGCTTGATGTGTCTTACGATCAACTTTATAATGAGACTGTAAACCTGGCATGCGGACTTGCATCGCTGGGTGTAAAAAACGAAGATAAAGTATCAATCATAGCCGAAAATAGACCTGAATGGGTCTATTCCGATATGGCAATTCTTGGGATTGGTGCTGTTGATGTTCCACTTTATCCAATTTCTACTGCAGAAACAATTGAGTTTATTTTGAATAACTCTGAATCGGTAGGAATTGTTGTTTCGAATAAATTTCAATTGAATAAAGTTCTTAAGATCCGCAGCAACTGCCGAAATCTTAAATTCATTATTGTAATGAATGAAGAAGATAAAGGAAACGAAAAGGACGTTTACTCAATGAAAGATGTTCAGAACATGGGTAAGGAATTCATTAAAGAACATCCGAATTATTTTAGTGAAAAGTCTGCTCTTTGTACTGAAAACCAATTATGCACAATAATTTATACTTCGGGAACAACCGGAGAACCTAAAGGGGTAATGCTAACTCATAAAAATATTGTATCAAATATTAAATCAGCTCACGAAATTTTCAATATTAGTGAAAGCGATGTTTTCCTTTCATTCCTACCATTATGCCATATTTTTGAAAGAATGGGCGGCTATTATACTGCTTTTTCTTGCGGCGGTATGATTGCTTATGCAGAAAGCATTGAGAAAATTGCAAATAATATGGCTGAAATAAAACCGACTATTATGACAGCCGTTCCGCGCTTGTTCGAAAGAATGTATAGCAAAATTAAGAAAAACGTTGAAAGTCAACCTGAGAAAAAACAAAAGATATTTAACTGGGCGATTGAAACCGGCAAAGAATATATGATTGCAAAAAAATCCGGTAATCCTGTTCCAATAATGCTTACCTTAAAAAGAAAACTTGCAGATAAATTGGTATTCGGAAAACTTAGAGAAAGAACCGGCGGCAGATTAAGATTTTTTATTTCCGGCGGTGCTGCACTCGCTAGAGAACTAGGAATTTTCTTTGAAGCTGCCGGAATTCTGATTATTGAAGGATACGGTTTAACTGAATCTTCACCAGTAATTAGCGCAAATAGACTGAATGATTATAAATTTGGTACCGTCGGTAAACCAATGCCTGGCGTTGAAGTAAAAATTGCTAAGGATGGCGAAATACTTGCCTATGGACCGAATATAATGCCGGGTTATTATAAAAATAAGAAAGAAACAGATGAAACAATTAGGGACGGATGGCTCCATACCGGCGATATTGGCGTGTTCGATGCAGAGGGATTTTTAATTATTACTGATCGGAAAAAACATTTGTTTAAAACGTCGGGCGGAAAGTACATAGCACCTACTCCAATTGAAAATATGTTTCTGGCAAGCAAATATATTGATCAGTTTGTTTTAATTGGCGATAGAAGAATGTTTATTACAGCGCTTATTGTTCCCGACTATGAAGCATTGAAAGAATATGCAGATGCAAATAGAATTCAATACAGCAACCTTGACGAACTTGTTAAGATGAAACAAATCTATGAATTACTCGATAAAGAATTAGGAGAATTCCAGAAGAAACTTGCTGCGTTTGAAAGGATTAGAAAATTTGCAATACTTGATAAACCGTTTACTATTGAAGGCGGCGAGCTTACCCCTTCATTAAAAGTAAAACGCAAAGTTATTGAAGAACGTTATAAAGATTTAATTGAAGATATGTACAAAGGATTGGAAGGATAGGCATTCATTAATCTTGCTCTTTGTCTCAGGATGAAGAGCAAGAATATTTTTTTGTGTTATTTTTATTTTGGTTGTTATTGAGAGAAGTTTTAAGAATGGCAATAATTAATAATTTTGGGAAAATAATATTATTGCTGATCCTCTTTCTATTTACTTATTGTAATGAGAAAGATCAGATTGTTGAGATAATTCCTACAGAAGAAATACCTGGTAAGACAAAAATAAACTATACATTTCTCGGGAAAACCCCTTTTTATAAACAAAGTAATATCCTCTGTAAATTCGAAGAGGAACTTTTAATTTTCGGTACTTATAAACCAATTTATATTTATAATTTAATTTCAGGAACCTGGACCTCCAGGGAGGTTCCATCAAAAGAATATGGAAGATGGGATGGTGCAGCTTTTAAGCATGGTGAATCCATTTATTATTTTGGTTCTTCAATACCCGGCGTAGTAAACGACATTGTTAAATACAATCCCTCAAAAGATAATTACGAGCGTACAAATTTAGTTCTGCCAAAATATTATTCATATCCTGCATATGGAGTTCAAAACGACAAATTCATATTCCTGAGTTCAATGTTTGATACAATATACGTTTTCAATCCTGTTCTGAAGCAACTAAAAAAGATTACGCCCAATCCTTTTTATGTTACTAATCAAACTATAATTTTCTGCTCCGGAGTTTATCAGAATTATTTTTATGTATTTGGAAGTACTGGAAGTAGTACCAGGGGAAATTCCTTTTTGA
>DYHC01000229.1:0-483 GCA_020724325.1 Melioribacter roseus | reverse complement strand
ATTTTCTTTGAGGAAGGTATTTTTCAAAGACTTCTTTTTCTTTCAGTTTTTTCTTCTCTTCTGGAATTTTGAGGATGAATTTAATAAACAACGAATGGGAGGAAATATCAATTCCTTCTGCACTGCAGCTTAGTCATGTTTTCGGCGGAGCATACGGCGATAAAATGATAATATTCCAAGATACTACCGCTGCCTATACTTATTCATTCAGTACAAAGGAATGGGCAATTGACAAATCCAATGTCCCTGTTTTTCATAGATTAGTAAATGGACAATTGATTAGCGGCGAGTGGAGTATTTATCCAACCGACTCATGTCTTTATGGTTCAGAAGTATATTCACAGAAACTCTGGAAAATCTCCGTTAAATAAAGAATCTTTTTTTATCATTATTATAGACCTTGAAAAATTCAGAAGAGTCATTTCGATGGAGCGAAGCGACGAAGAATTGTCATTTCGAAGGAACGAAGTGACTGAGAAACAA
>DYHC01000228.1 GCA_020724325.1 Melioribacter roseus | reverse complement strand
AGTTTTGATGCAGCAGCAAAAACATTAAATAAGATACTTGAAAATGATCCAAATAATTTGGAAGCAGTTACATTGCTTGCAAAAATAAATTGTAACAATTCTAGTTTTGATAATTCTCTTTTATTAACAAAAAGGGATCTTGGTATTGATCCATATAACGAGATGCTTCATTCAAATAAGGAGATTGTTATCCAAGCGAATAATAATTCCTCACCTGATAATTACTTCCAACACTCAGAACTGGCAGTTTGCTATGATGTAAATCTTGATAAGATTGATAGAATTAATGGACTTGAATTGCTATCCGAATTGCCGACCAGCAGAATTTACAAGGCAGAGATTAATAATTCTGAATACATCTTAAAAGTAATTGATGCTAATCCGAATATGCTCTTCAGTCAGGTCTTAAATTCATATAAAAATAGTATCGTCTATAATGACATACCAGAATTAGTAAGCGTACTCGACTATAGAATTGTGAATGGTGCGAATCAATTTGAAATACTAATGGAATATTTAAAAAATTTCGTTCCTGTCCAATCGATTGATGATGATAGAAAGGAATCTCTTGCTCAAGAAACGGTGAGGATTATAAAAATGATTTTATCAAAAGGAATTATTCCTGTTGATTGCGGATTGGCTAATTTCTTTACAGACGGAACAAAAGTAAAATTGCTTGATCTGGACTTAATGCTGGAGTGGAGGGAAATTTCTTATTTTAATATAAAATGGTTCATTACTAGATTGGAGGAAATAAGAAAGTGGTGCCCTTCAATAATAGC
The DNA here is from genome assembly GCA_020724325.1 of Melioribacter roseus. Taxonomy (GTDB): domain Bacteria; phylum Bacteroidota; class Ignavibacteria; order Ignavibacteriales; family Melioribacteraceae; genus DSXH01. The sequence goes on along the minus strand of DYHC01000228.1, from coordinate 3,461 downwards.
TGAAGTCGATTTGCTTATAGATGAAGTGAAGAAAAAATCTCAATACTATTTCAGTAATTTCCCTTTTAATCCACTTACACAAAAATATATTGATGAATCCGGCTTAATTATTGAAAAAAATGGTGATTTGCATTCTGCTGTAGATATTCTTTATAAAGCTTTGAATATTACTCCTAATTCTGCTGATGTTTATAATAATCTTGCCGTAGCATTCTGGTACTTAGATGAACCGGCAAGAACAGTTGAATTAATGAAAATTGCAGTCGAACTTGACCCGGCAAATGAAGACTTTGCTGCTAACTATCTCGATATATTAATCTCGCTTGAAAAGTATGAAGAGATAGAGAGATTCCGAAAAGCAAATGATTCTCTAAAAGTTACAACTAAAGTTTTAAGTTGTACAACAGAAGCCGAAAGACTTCAAAAGGAAATTGATTTATATTCATATCCGGCAAACTATGCATATGACGTAATGACTCTTAAACCGAAAGGGGCATTGAAAACAAGGGTAGATTACTTCCTCAATCATACTCCGGACCTTTTTGAACCATGTGAAAATTTCTTGTCGATCGGCAGTTCATTAGGATACATGTTATTTATCCACGCTAACAAAGCCAGAAAGTGTGTTGGAATTGAACCTGATCCCAAAGCAAATGAAATTGTAAAAGAAGCTGCTGCGCTAAGGGGTATCAAAAATATCAGTCTTCACCAGTGTAATTTTAAAGATTTTACAACAAGTGATAAATATGATTTGATCTGGATGGGTAATGTATTCCAGTATATGTATGTAGATTTTGGATGGAAAGTTGCAGAAGAATTAGCAAAAATTTCGAATGGTAAATGTATTATCGAAGCTCCGTTTGAAGGTGAGTACTTGAAACAACAAGCAAATTTGAATGCAAACTGGAAAAATGAAGTACTAATGAATGAATACAATTTTGTGCAGTTCAAATCAAAAATGGAACCTTACTTTAATATTATATCTGTCAATCCTTCCGGAACGGATTCCGTCAACCGTTTACTAGTCCTTTTATCGCGAAAAAAATCTTAACAAAATAATTTATTATGATTATACATAAAGTAAATAAGGAAGAACTATTTAATATCGTTAAAGAAAATATTATCCCCGTTAATATTATAGGCGATATTGGATGTGGAATTCGTCCTCAAAATTTTATTGCGCCACAATATCATTTATGCATCGATCCTCATAACCAATACCTTGAATTTGTAAAGAACAATAATAAATCCGGTGTAAATTATTCATATGTAAATTTGGATTGGGCACGAGCGGTGCATTTATTTCCAGAAAACTCCTTAGAAACGGTTTTCTTGCTTGATGTAATTGAACATTTGGAAAAGGACGCTGCACTTATGTTATTAAGTGCAACTAAGAAAATCGTAACTAAGCAGATTGTTCTATTTACTCCATTAGGATTTATTGAACAGAACCATGAAACAGACAAAGATGCATGGGGACTTGATGGCGGTAAATGGCAGGAACATAAATCGGGCTGGATGCCAGAGGATTTTGGAGAAGGTTGGGAGTTTTTTGTTTGTGAAGAATTTCATACGCATGATAATGAAGGTAAAGAATACGATAAACCGAAAGGAGCATTTTATGCAATTTATAACTCACAAAAGGATTTCTATAAAACCGAGCCGGTTTTTACAGTTGCCGTTCCTACTTACAATCAGGCACAATATTTAGGTTATGCACTCGATAGTCTAATAAATCAGTCCTTCCCATTGTGGGAAGCAGTTGTTGTTAATGATGGTTCAACCGATAATACCTACGAAGTAATGGAAAAGTATGCATTGTGCGATTCGCGTATTAGAATATTTCATAAAGAAAACGGCGGTGTTGCAACAGCTCTTAACGAGGGAATAAGAAATGCAAAAGGTGATTGGATCTGCTGGCTTTCTTCAGACGATCTGTTTGAGCCGGATAAACTCGAAACACACTTTGATGCAATTATCAAAAATCCAGAAATAAAATTCTTCCATAGCCATTGGTATTTGCTGCTGGAAGAGTCACAGCAAAAAATTGCCCCGCCTCTATGGCTTCAAATTCCTCTTACAGAATTTCAGGTTACAAGATTCTTCTGGGCTAATTATATACATGGAAATGCTATTGCTGTTCACCGAACTGTTTTTGATAAAGTAGGTCTCTTTGATGAGTCGCTTAGACAAGGTCAGGATTTTGATATGTGGCTAAGGATTTCTTCTCTATTTGAATCTTTCTATATCGATAAACGAACATGTCTTACCAGAATTCATAAAGGTCAGACCACAAATTCTTTTGCAGAAGGCGGTGTTTTGGATTCCACAAGAGCACTTGTACAATTCCTAAATAACAAACCATTTGAAGCACTCTTTCCATTTTCGGATTTAAGTGACCCCGGAAATATTTTGAAGGCACTTAACGAGGTTATTTATATCACAACAAAACACGATGCGTTTTTATACAGGTGCGGTTTTACTGAGGCATTGGCAGAAAAGACAATGTACTGGTTCACAACTAAAGTTCCGCAGCTTATTTACGAGAAGTTGTATCCGTATGTAAAAAAAATAGTGAATGATTATCTTGAAAGACCATTCCCGGCAGAAATCAAAAATGTTTTGAGAGTATTTTTGAATAAAAAAAAGATTGTTTACAAAAACCACAATTTCATTTCTGATACAGCCGATTATGTAAAAGGTTTAATTGAAAAAGGAGACCAGAAACAGGCAAAAGCGGTTGAAACATATCTAATGAAAATTACTTCTCTATCGAATTTTCAGAATCCAGAAAATGTTTTATACAAACCTGTTCTGCTGGAATCCTCAGAAAATAATTTGCATGAAAGTATTGATCCGTCAAAAATAAAATGCTGGACTGTTGAGCCGGGGAATATGATTTCTAATACGGTTATCCATTCATTAAAACTCTGCTGCAATAAATGCAATAACACATTTAATATCCGCTGCGAATATGAAATGAGTAAAGAGCCGACGGTTCAAAATTTTATCTGTCCTGAATGTAAATCTGCTTATAGATTCGATGATGCAGAGTTCGAACAAGATTTTGTAAAATATCATTACAATAAAGTAATCAGTACAGAGCATCCAAATTCTGAATCATCAAAAATAGCATTCTTTGTACGTGACGCCTCGGTTATTGGCGGAGGAGCTAAAATTCTTTTTAAGTACATAAACTGGCTCATTAAACTTGGTGCCAACGTTACTATTTACTCGTTTGCTAAAAAACCGGATTGGGTAAACACCAAAATAAAGTACGTCCAGATTCAGAATGAGCTCGAAATAAAAACAAGTTACAGGTTACTTTTTGTATTCAGTATTTTCGACGTACCGTTTGTACTTAATAGAATCCGGATTTCTAAAGTTGTTCATATTTGTGAGGGCTATGAAGGTTATCACTTCGGAAGAGATTATGAAGAGAATAGAAGTGATAAACATAT
>DYHC01000227.1 GCA_020724325.1 Melioribacter roseus | reverse complement strand
GCTTTAAAAGCACTTGAAGCCGGAACATCAAATGCACCAGTTTCAGATGAAAGATATAACTGCATTTGGGAACTTATGAAAGCTGTTGACGAATACGTTCCAATACCTCAGCGCGATTCCGATAAACCATTCCTTATGCCGGTTGAAGACGTTTTTTCAATTACTGGCCGTGGTACCGTGGCTACAGGAAGAGTTGAAAGAGGAACTCTCAAATTAAATGAAGAAGTTGAATTGATTGGCCTTGGTGTACATAAGAAAACTGTTGTTACCGGAATAGAAATGTTTAGAAAAGAATTAGATTCTGCTTTAGCCGGCGACAATGCCGGGTTATTATTACGCGGTGTTGATAAAACAGAAATTGAAAGAGGAATGGTACTTGCAAAAACCGGTTCCATTACTCCTCATAAGAAATTCGACGCTAAAGTTTATATCCTTTCAAAAGAAGAAGGCGGTCGTCATACACCATTCTTTAACGGTTATAGACCTCAGTTTTACTTCAGAACTACCGACGTAACAGGAATTGCAACATTGCCAGAAGGAACCGAAATGGTTATGCCTGGCGATAATGTACAATTAAAGATCGACTTAATTTCTGAAATCGCTATGGAAGAAGGATTGAAGTTCGCTATACGTGAAGGCGGTAGAACTGTTGGTGCTGGTTTTGTAACAAGGATTATTGAATAGTATATTTAATTGAATAGGGGAAAGTAGTTGCTTTCCCCTTTTTATGTCTGAACAAGGAGATTATTAAAAGTGCCCGGTCAAAAAATTAGAATAAAGCTTAAGTCATACGATCACATTTTGATTGATAAATCAACAGAAAAGATTATTAAAACAGTTAAAAGTACTGGTGCTGTTGTTTCCGGACCTATTCCTCTTCCAACAAGAAGAACAGTCTTTACGGTTTTGAGATCTCCACACGTTGATAAAAAATCTCGGGAACAATTCGAGATAAGGGCTCATAAGAGAATTATCGATATCCACAATTCTAATAATAAAACAGTTGACGCCTTAAGCAAACTAGAAATTCCTGCCGGCGTTGATATTGAGATAAAGTTATAGGAAAAAAAATGCCTGGTCTGTTAGCAAAAAAATTAGGAATGACTAATATATACTCTGAAGATGGACAAATTATTCCGGTTACAATTCTGGAAGCCGGCCCATGTAAAGTCTATTCTGTTAAAACCAAAGAAAAAGATGGTTACTTCGCAATTCAGTTAGGGTTCGGAGTAAAGAAAGAGAAAAAAGTTAAGAAACCTCAAATTATTGTTTATAAAAAACTGGAGCTTACTCCTCAGGCTGCAATTAAGGAATTCAGAAACTTTGTACCAGATCAATTTAAAATTGGCGATGAAGTTAAAGCTGATCTTTTTCAGTTGGGTGATAAAGTAAAAGTTTCTGGTAAAAGCAAAGGAAAAGGATTTCAGGGAGTGGTTAAAAGACATGGATTTGGAGGCGTTGGCGGAACAACACACGGTCAAAGCGATAGAGTAAGAGCTCCCGGTTCTATTGGTGCTTCTTCATATCCATCAAGAGTTTTTAAAGGGCAGAGAATGGCTGGTAGAAAAGGATATGAAAATGTTACCGTTAGAAATCTTAAAGTTGTTAAAGTACTTGCAGAAAAAATATTATAATGGTTAAAGGAGCAGTTCCAGGCTCTATTAATTCAATTGTGGCAATAAATAAATAGTGTTATTGAAAATGAAATTAGAAGTCCTAAAAACTGATGGTACAAAATCTGGCGAGAATGTAGAACTCTCTAAAGATATTTTTGAAATAGAACCGAATGATCATGTTCTCTATTTGGCTGTTAAGGCATATCTCGCAAACCAGCGCCAAGGAACTCACAAAGTAAAAGAGAAAAATGAAGTACGCGGCGGCGGTAAAAAGCCATGGCGTCAAAAGGGCCGCGGCGGTGCAAGAGCTGGCTCTACAAGATCTCCACTTTGGGTTGGCGGCGGTTCTATTTTTGGACCTAAACCAAGAGATTATAGAGAAAAATTGAACAAGAAAGTTGTTTCTCTTGCCAGAAAATCAGCCTTGTCTTATAAAGCTAAAGCAAATCAAATTATTGTTGTGGAAGATTTTAATTTCGAATCACCTAAAACAAAAGAATTCTCTAAAATTTTGAATGCTTTACAACTAAAAGGAAAAAAAACGTTATTACTTACTAATGGAACTCTGGAGAACGTTTATAAATCGGGCAGAAATATTGAACGCATTAATATTCTCGAAGCTAACAAAGCATCTGCTTACGAGTTATTAAATAACCAAATTTTAGTTATGCAAAAAAGTGCAGTTAATCTTTTAGAAAGTACATTTAAATAATACGGTTAAAAAATGAAAAGTATTTTAATTCGACCTTTGATTACAGAAAAAATGTCCGCTATTACAGAAAAACACCCTAGTAAATTTGGATTTATTGTTTCCATTGATGCAAATAAAATAGAGATCGCTAAAGCACTCAAAGAAAAATTCAACGTAGACCCAGTTTCGATTAATACAATTAGATATAAGGGTAAACAAAGAACTCAATTTACACGTAAAGGTCGCTTTACAGGAAGAACAGCAAAATTTAAAAAAGCTATTATTACACTTAAAGAAGGTCAAACTATTGACATTTTTGGTCAAGCTTAAGACCAACTGTTTTGGAGCTGAATTGAATGGCTATTAGAAAATTAAAACCAAATACACCCGGTACAAGATTTATGAGTATTTCTTCATTCGAAGAGATTACTAAGACTGTTCCGGAAAAATCCCTTACTGTTTCTCTTAAGAAATCCGGCGGCAGAAATAATTTGGGTAGAGTTACTTCGCGTCATAGAGGTGGAGGACATAAAAGACGTTATAGAATTATTGATTTCAAAAGAGACAAACGCGGTGTGCCGGCAAAAGTATTTTCAATTGAATATGATCCTAATAGAACATCGCGAATTGCTCTGCTAAACTATTCTGATGGCGAAAAGAGATATATTCTTGCACCAGACGGGCTGAAAGTTGGTGATACTTTAATGTCCGGTTCCGGTTCAGAAATAAAAGTTGGAAATTCACTTCCGCTTAAAGAAATTCCTCTTGGTAGTTTTGTCCATAACGTTGAAATGAGACCCGGTAAGGGAGGTCAAATAGGAAGGTCTGCAGGTACTTCAATTCAATTAATGGCAAGAGAAGGAAAAAATGCACAGTTAAAAATGCCATCGGGCGAAGTAAGAATTGTTAGAGTAGATTGTATGGCAACTTATGGAGCTGTTGGCAATGCAGACCATGAGAATATTAGTTTAGGTAAAGCCGGGCGGAGCAGGTGGCTTGGTAGAAGACCTCATGTAAGAGGTGTTGCAATGAATCCCGTTGATCACCCGATGGGCGGAGGCGAAGGAAAAACTTCCGGCGGCGGACATCCAGTTTCCCCTTGGGGACAGAAATCAAAAGGATTAAAAACAAGGAAAAGAAAAAATCCAACTAACAAACTTATTATTAAGAGAAGAAAATAATTAAGAGCAACTTATGCCAAGATCAGTTAAAAAAGGTCCTTTTATTAGTGTTAAACTATTGCAGAAGGTAAGAAAACTTAACGAAACCAATCAAAAAAGAATTATTAAAACATGGTCTCGTGTAAGTACTATATCTCCGGAGTTCGTAGGACATACAATAGCGGTTCATAACGGAAATAAAATGATTCCGGTTTACATTTCTGAAAATATGGTTGGTCATAAATTAGGTGAGTTTGCACCTACTAGAATTTTTAGAGGACATCCTGGTACAAAAGCTGAAAAAGCATCTAAAGTAAAATGATGCTGTTGGCATAAAATTGAGGAAAATAAATGATGGAAGCAAAAGCTACACATAAATATATCGGGTCATCACCTCGTAAAATGAGGCTGGTAATCGATTTGATTAGAGGAAAATCAGTTGATCAGGCAATTGAGATTTTACATTTTTCTCCGAAACATTCATCCAACCCTGCAGAAAAAGTATTAAGATCCGCCGTATCTAACTTGATGAATAAAGAAGAAAGTACAAAACAGGAAGTTTCTAACTTGTATGTTAAGGAAGCATTTGTAAATCAGGGTCCAACATTAAAAAGAATTTCTGCTGCTCCAATGGGCAGAGCTTATAGAATAAGAAAAAGATCTAATCACCTAACAATTGTAGTAGCAACAAAAAAGTAATCTTAGGAGGAAGTTTTGGGTCAAAAGACTAATCCAATTGGTTTAAGAGTTGGAGTTATAAAAGGATGGGAATCGAATTGGTACGAAACTAAAAGTTACGCACCAAAACTCATTGAAGATAAAAAATTAA
>DYHC01000226.1:2134-4296 GCA_020724325.1 Melioribacter roseus | reverse complement strand
GTCTTTCACTTCAACAATTTTTTCTTTGTTTTTATTTTCACTTAGTATTACTTCTATTTTCCCTTTGTCAGTATATTTAATGGCATTATCGATCAAGTTGGCAAAAATTTGTATTACGCTATATTCATCGCCTTTTATTTCCGGTTCGTTGGATAAGCAGCGATAAAATAAATCTATTTTCTTACTCTGGGCAAGGTGGAGATATTCTATGTGCAATGATTGTAGTATGTCAGTATCAAGATTTATTTTTTTAATTCTCGGTTGATACGCACCTGTTTGAAGCTCGGACATATTTAAAATAAGGTCTACTGTTCTAATTATTCTGTGAGAAGCGCGTGAAATGCTCGAAAATAATTCTAAAAATTCATAATCAATTTTACCTTCAACTTCATCTTTAATCAATTGGAAATTACTTGTCATAATATTGATAGGTGTTCTTATCTCGTGGGATATTTGCGCAAGGAACTCCGTTTTTAATTTTTCTGAAGCTACAGCTCTTTCTTTTGCATCAATAATTTCCTGAATCATTCTCTTCTTTTCTGTTACATCTTCTTTAATAGCTACAAAATGAGTAGTAACACCATTGTCATTAATAACGGGAGAAATTATTTGATGTTCCCAATATAAACCGCCGGTTTTATTTCTATTTAGTATTTCACCTTCCCAATCTTTTCCGTTAAGAATTGTATCCCACAAATTTTTGTAGAATTCTTCGTCGTGATGAGTAGAACTCAATAATCTGATGTTCTTTCCGAGTGTTTCTTCTTTAGTATAACCTGTTACCTTTTCAAAGCCGGGGTTAACATAAATTATGCTGCCGGTTGTATCGGTTACTACTATACTTAACGGAGTTTGATAGATAGCTCTTGCCAATATAGATAATTCTTCCTCCGCCCTTTTTCTCTGAATGTAAAGCGATAATTGATTTGCAACTACTTCAAAAATCTTTAAGGAAGAGTCATCATAAGCAGACGGGTCATCGTAACTCTGCACAACCATTGCCCCAATAATTCTATTACCAATTTTTAATGGGGAACCAAGCCATATTTCCGGTAAAGTTCCCACAAGCTCAATAATTCCACTTTTATAGAGCGATAATATTTCATTTTTGGAAAGTAACAAAGTCTTTTGCGACTTAATTAAATATCCCGTCAATGATTTTTCTGCTTCCCAGCAGCCGATGTTGTCCTTTTCATCTTTATCAAGGTCAGAAGTTAAAGTATTAGTTTTTTCGTCGTAGAAAGCAACAAAAAAGTTTGTCGTGTTCATCAATTGAGAAAGCTCAATACGAACAATATCGAACAATTCAAAAGTCTTCATGGAACTTGTCATTGCATTAGCGATATTATATTGTATAGTCTGAATTAATTGAGCGCGTCTTTCTTCAGTAATATCTTTAACTGCACCATGGACTGCAACTAATTTGCTCAGATCGTAATCCCAAACCGGTTTTGCATATATTCTTACCCATACAATATTTCCATTTTTATGAATAGTTCTTACTTCTGTAATTACACTTTGATTGTTCCTCAATTTCTCCAAAGCTTTTTCATCATGTTGAAGATCCTCTGGGTGAATTATTGCATTCCATCCGCCAATTTCCCGGTATTCTTCAACTTTATATCCGGTCAATTTTTCAAAAGCACCGCCTACCCAGTCATACGTCGTCTTACCATCTGAATCGAAGCTGGTTGAGAATAAATAGTCCGATGTTAGATTTGAAATAGCACGAAATAATTCTTCATCCTGTTTCAATTTTATTTCAGATAATTTTTTATCTGTAATATCGAAAGCAGAACCAATTGCAGCGGGTTTACCTTTCCAGTTTATTCGTCCGCCGGCAAAATCGATCCAGACATTTCTACCATCTTTTGTAACAATCATAAATTCATATCTGTTGGGAACATTGAAACCCTTCTGTCCAGATAAGCCGCGTTCTTTAATTAATTCTTTGAAATCCGGGTGAATAAAATCCCAGAAATTAAAATTCATCAACTCTTCATTAGAATAGCCGGTTAATCTTTCTCCAGCTTTATTTACAAATACAATTTTCTCTCCCTGGTAAATAAAAATAGCTGTGGAAGTTGATTCTGCAAGACTTCTAAACAACTCTTCGCTCTCCTTTAACGCATCTTGCGAATGTTTTCGGACAGTAATATCAG